>JAMOPE010000090.1 GCA_027064785.1 Geobacteraceae bacterium | reverse complement strand
ATGGTATCGTTCGGCCCCTTGCGGATGAAGTTCAGTGGGTTGCCCTTGAACGATTTGCATGGGCGGGCACAGATATCAAGGCCGAAGTGCTGACGCAGACCGACGATGGGGCTGAAATAGACATACCCCTTGTCTTTGAGTGCCGGATCAAGTTCTTCAAGTGCTTCGGTTTTGGGCTTGGAGGTGATTGCACCAAACAGTGAAATTTTGTGCTCCTTGAGCAGATCGAGGGTCTTCTGTGGTAGCGGATTCCCCTCTTTACACCAGAACTCCCAGCCGATATCGGCGTGAACGTAGTCGGCTTCAAAGCCAACCGCATCAAGGACCCGCACTGCTGCAGGCAAGACAGTTTTACCGATTCCATCTCCGGGCATAGTTACAATTGTTCTTTTGGCCATTTTTGAGTCTCCTTTTGTTTTCGTTAGTGGCTATCTAAGATTTAATTTTTCTAACAACATCAATAACTGTTCCATCAACCCACTTCACCGCCGAAATGATCTCATCGGTGAATTCCGGTTTTGTCGGGCAACCGCAGATACGTTCAGCCTCTTCCTTCAACTCAGCAATCGTTTTAATCGGCAGTTGTGAATCTTTCATTTTTTCGATCAAATCGGTTCGGCGTGGATTGATGGCAATCCCCCGCTCGGTAACGATAATGTCAATCAGTTCTCCCGGTCCGCAGATTGTTGTCACTTCGTCGCAGATGATCGGAATCCGATTGCGGAACAGCGGGACCGGAAGAATGACATTCTTGCCGAACAGGCAGTTCTGCCAGCCGCCGATGCCGTGGAGCAGTTTACCGTCGGTGTGGGTCACAACATTGGCATTGAAGTTGAGATCAACCTCCGTTGCACCGAGAATGACGATATCGATCAGCCCGGCAAAGTTCCCCTTGCCATGATAGTTGTAGCTGGTGAAAGGGCTGGTATTGACATGGTGAGGGTTCTCACGCATTGAGCGGATTCCATCAAGATCGAATGTCTGCCCATCCAGAATATAATCGATCAACCCTTCTTCAAACATCTCGACCAGATATTTGTTGCTGCCACCGCGGGCAAAACGGGCCTTAATCCCTTTACGACGCATGATTTCACCAAAAAAGTTTCCAATGGAAAGAGACGTGCCACCGGCCCCAGCCTGAAACGAAAAACCGTCGCGAACCAGTTCTGCCTCTTCACAGAATCGGGCCGTCAGCTCGGCAATATGGAGACGATCAGGGCTTTTGGTAATTTTTGTTGTTCCCGAAACGATCCGCTCGGGGATACCGATCTGCTCCATTTTAACGACATAATCGACGTGGTTACCCTGAATCTGCCAGGGAATGCACGGAAACGGTACAAGGTTGTCAGTAACAACAATCACCTTGTCGGCGTATTCGGAATCGGCCAGAGCAAAACCCAGCAGACCGCAAGCCGAGGGGCCATCAACACCATTGGCATTACCGAAAGGATCGGCTGTTGGTGCAGCAATCACCGCAATATCAATTTCGACTTCGCCGTCCTGAACCGCCTGATAACGGCCACCGTGGGAGCGCAGGACACCGGTACCGCGCATTTTCCCCTGCGAGACAAATTCACCCAGCGGGCCGTTGAGGCTCCCTTCAATATGGTGAATCGTCCCGTTTTCCAGCTGCTCGATAATCGCTTCCTGACAGGGAAATGCTGCAGATGGGAACCAGACCAGATCTTTTACCCCAAGCTCCTGAGCAATTTCAAAAATCTGCACAGCGATCAGATCGCCATTGCGGAAATGGTGATGAGTCGAAATCGTCATCCCGTCCCTGAGCCCCGCCTTGATCAACGCTGCTTTGAGACTTTCAACCTGTTTATTGCCATCCTGAGGATAATCGGCACACGACGCGATTCGCGGAGCATGAATCCGCCCCTCTGGCTTATAGGCACCAACCCCCTGAAAAGGGACTGCAGGTTTGCCATTGATCTCCGTCGGCACCAGTCGTCCGACAGCATTTCTAACACATTCAACTGACATAATCGTCCCTCCAGTCTTTATCCAGCAAACCAATATCGATAGCCATATCTATGGTTGTCTGAGCGCGCTTGACCACCGGTGGATCGATCATCTTGGAACCAAGCGAAACCACTCCAAAACCCTTTTCTGTGGCAATGTGGAAAGCATTGACAATCTTCTTGGCACTCTCTATTTCGGCACCTCCCGGAGCATAATTTTCGTGAACGACCTTGATCTGCCGAGGATGAATGCAGCCCATTCCGTTAAAACCGAGGGCTTTCGATTTGGCGACGACTTCGGCAAGCAGTTCCATATTTGACACGTCGGAAAACACGGAATCGATTGCCTGAATTCCAGCCGCTGTTGCCGCATTGACCAGCTGGCAGCGGGCAAAAAACGACTCGGTTCCCGCTTCGGTACGCTGCACACCAAGGTCAGCGGTATAATCTTCGAGGCCAATCGCCAGAGCGACGACATTGTCTGCCGCAGCAATTTCGTAGGCGTTGAGCACCCCTTTGGCACTTTCAAGAATCGGCATCAGGTGAATTGGATGGGTCACTCCCGCACTCTGCTGCAACTCTTCGATCCGGGTGTTGATCGCCTGCAGCTGCTCGGCCCCTTCACACTTGGGGACCAGAATCAAGTTGACAAAATGGGGGACAACAAACTCAAGATCGGCCAGCCCTTTCTCCCCCTGATTAATCCTCACCATCCGCTCAGCACCGTAAAAATCGGTTGCGCGCAAGGTGTTACGTACCAGGATAGCAGCTTCAAACTTTTTATCTGCAGCAACAGAATCTTCGAGATCAAGGATAATCCCATCAGCTCCGTAAACGCCGGCGTTCAGCGAAAGTTTCGGTGTGTTACCCGGCAGATAAAGTCGTGATCGACGATTTTTATCGGTCGCCGTTTTATTCCGGTTCTGCGGCAGGATCTCTGGAAGGAATTCTTTATTAGTGTCCAGTTGTTTTCTGATGGCAGCTTCTACCCGAGCTCCAATAACGTGGTCGAGAGCACCATTGTCTTCAACCAGAATATTGCAGTTTTCGACCTCAAAGTGGCGCAGAACTGCAAGGCAAAGTGACTCTATTTTTGCACCAAACAGTGCCTTTACCTTACTTTTCAACTCAAATTGAATTCCACCGGCAGATGTCAATTCCAACTCAACATAGCAGTCGGAACCGGCACTCTTTCCCCGGTTTCCCGCAGTCGTTTTGTCTCCCATAACCTCTCCTTGTCACTTAAAATAGACCTTGCCTGCCTAAGCTGAGCATCAGTCATCACCGGCGGTGGCATAGATACAGATAATGTTGCCAAACTGCTTTTGCATTTTTTTACGCACCAGAGTATAGCTATTTAGAAATACTCATGTAAAACGACATATAAACATAACTTGATGATTTTTTTTCATGAAGTTGGTATGGTAGGAAGAGGTTGATCAACCTTTTATTTTTAAATCTTATTTAAATTGGGTAGTTAAAGAAAGATGTCAAATTCACATTTTTAAAATAAATCATAACTTTTGGAATTTAATTCATGAGAAGAACAATCCCGAGTCGTAGTGCTTTATTGGCA
>JAMOPE010000089.1 GCA_027064785.1 Geobacteraceae bacterium | reverse complement strand
GCCTGCATTGTTCTACCTGGCAGGCCAATTCCTCGAAGGTCCACCCTATCGGGTCATCGTCCGGGGACTTCCATTTATACTGGCCTGTTTCGTCATGTCGGAATTGGCGGCACACTATCTGTATCAGAAATTCCGGGGATCGGTGCTTGTTGCAATTGTGCAAGGGGCGCTGATTCCAGCTGGGTTCGTTCTTGTCGTCCAGCGCTATTACAACGGCTGGATTAACCACGATTACACAACGGCGGTGACCCTTTTCAGCCTGGCAATGGGAATCAACGGAATGGTTTATCTGTGGAGCCTGTTTGACTGGAAAAAGAGAAAACAACTGTTACAGATATCCCACTATGACGTCAAACTCTACAACTTATGCGAAGATGGGACGTTGGGCAGATTGAGTTTCCACGAACAGGGAGAAGATTCACCACCGGAAGCCATTATCCTTGATGGTTTTTCGCAGAACCAGTGTATTGATCTGGATCCCTACTGGGCTGAAATTCTGAACGAATACATTGAGGACTTCCAAACCGACATCACAGTCAGAGAAACCATCATTAAATTTGGCGAAACCATGCAATTGGTCGATCACTATCGTCTGCAGATTATTGTCGACTATCAGGACTGAAATTATTCAAGAGGTTCATGGCTATGAAAGTATTTTATTTTATCACGCTATCGTTTTTTTTCGCCGTTTCATCATTTGCGGCATCACAGAACTGTGTGGATAATTTTAATAAATCGATCCGCCTTTATGACGAGGGCAGGAGCTTATTCATAGAAGCGAGGGAAAACTACGAAGCATTCAACAAGCTCAAAGATATGGTCATCCGGAATAAAGGACGAAAACGGCATAGCAAATTTAATCGAACAGAAAAAACAATTGAAGCCATTGAGTTATTGAATCAGGCGATAGCCAAAACCCGGGAAGCCAAAGAAAAATTCAGGCTTGGAAACAACTATAACGCTAAAGCACAAGAATATTGCGATGATGAAAACGCTGCAAAAGCCAAACAAGATTTTGATACATCACAACAGTATCTCGAAAAGATCACAAAGAGGCTTACAGGACAAGATCCCTCCCAGGCAACCAGTTTTATCCCCGACTATTCCACAGCAAAGACTGACCTGTTGAATGACCTCATTCGTTACCGAAAAACACAAGCGATCTATATGATCGAGAATGAAGAGATCGATTTAAACAGCAGCTCCCGCGAAGATGGCTGGACACCCCTCCATACAGCAGTCAGCCAAAATGATATGGATATCACAAAAGCCCTGGTCGAAGCCGGAGCAAATATCAACCAGCAATCGCGTGATGGCTATACACCATTGATGCTCGCCGCAATCAACGGCAATGCCAGGCTGTTCAGCTACCTTTTTGAACACAATGCATCAGCATATCTGCTAACCGGCTTTAACGCCGACAACAGATATAAAAACTGTAATATCGCCGATCTGGTTATCGTTGCCAAAACAGGGAAACAGCTGGAAGGATCAGAACTCTATTCCGGTAATTATCTGGACGGACATCAGGAAATCCTTGGTTACCTGCAGGACAAGGGGCTGGTTCCTGTCTGCTCTCTGGACCCGGTTATTGCCACAGTCAATGGTGAAAAAATTTTCAAAAGCAGTGTCGATTTCATCTTTGCTCACGAATTTCGTTCCCAGATAGAGAACTCCAACCAGCAACTACCAGCTGAACAGGAAACCAAAATCAGAGCTGACATTCTGGATTACCTTATTCTTCAGGAGTTACAGGGGCAACTGGCCCGTCAAAAAGGAATGACCGTGGATACCAACCAACGGGACGAGCAAGTACAGGACATCTGTAATAGGCTTGATAATATTGATAGAAAATGGCTTGAACATTACATCGAGAACGAGATGCTGGCGCAAATGATCATCCAGAAAGACGTCATTGACCACATCAAGATTCCTGAGCAGGAGCTCCACCGTTATTACGAAGAGCATCCAGAGTCTTTTCAACAACCGGAAACCATTTGTGCCCGGCACATTATTGTAAAAAGCAAAGAGGAGGCTCAACGGCTTCTCGCTCTGGTAAAACAAAACCCTGAAAACTTCGGAGAACTGGCAAAGCAATACTCGACAGGTCCAACGGCATCCAAAGGGGGAGACCTGGGTTGTTTTAATCGCAACAAGATGGTCGAAGAATTTTCCACTGCTGCTTTTGCCCTCGATGCCGGAGAAATCAGCGACGTCATTCAAACCCAGTTCGGCTATCATATTATTGAGGTAACGTCCAAGACCCCTGCAGAAACAGTTCCTTTCGACGTCATCCGGGGCAATTTGAAAAAATGGTTCTTAAAACAGAAAGCGAAGGAAGAGATCCCAAAATGGCAAGATTCTCTACGCAATTCAGCCAAAATAGAAATCATTCAGAGCGATATGTAATTAAACATCAACGGGGTATTAACAAATATTTTTGAGACTTTTCAATACCCTGTTAAGCGGACATTGAAATTGGAGACAATCATGACGATAAAAAATGGAATTTTAGCCCTTTGTATAATCCTTACACTCACAGCATGTTGGCACAAAAATGCCATAGAGCCGGAGCCAACAGGAAATCATTCTGTCGGTGCGACTCCCCCGGCAACAATGTCAGTTATGAAAAGGGCGGCGATGGCGAGTCTCGCTCAACCTCGTCCTGGTTCCGGGTTTAATACCGAAAAATACAAACACATTGATGAAAATGGTTACAAAGATCCACAGGTGTCTCCGCTATCAACCTTCTCCATTGATGTCGACACCGCATCTTATTCCAACGTGCGCCGGATGCTGCGGGAAAATCAGTTACCACAGCCGGGGGCCGTCCGAATCGAAGAACTGATCAATTATTTTAATTACGATTATCCGCAGCCGGAAGGGGATGATCCCGTTGCCATTGACCATGAGCTGACAGTTTGCCCATGGAACACCGATCATTTACTCCTGCAGATCGGGCTGCAGGCAAAAGCAATTGATATGAAAGATGCACCACAGTCAAACCTAGTCTTTCTCATCGATGTTTCCGGCTCAATGTATGGAGATCTGCCGCTGGTCAAATCTGCATTAAAATTGCTGGTACAGCAGATGAACGAAACAGATCACATATCTATTGTCGTTTATGCCGGGGCAGCCGGGGTGATTCTGTCTCCAACTCCTGCATCTGACCTGCAAACCATCCTTGGTGCTCTCGATTCACTGGAAGCCGGTGGAGCAACAGCCGGGAGCGAAGGAATTGAACTGGCTTACGAACTCGCTGAAAAGAACCTGATTAAAGGGGGAAACAATCGGATTATTTTAGCAACCGATGGTGATTTCAATGTGGGATTAACCAGTGAAGATGCATTGGTTCGGTTGATCGAAGAAAAACGCGATGAGGGAATCTATCTGACCGTTCTCGGATTCGGGATGTTGAATTATGATGATGTCACTGCTGAAGCGTTAGCCGACCACGGTAATGGCAATTACGCCTATATCGACAGCTTGCTCGAAGCCAAGAAAGTTCTGGTCAATCAGATTGGCGGGACTCTGCTGACCGTCGCTAAAGATGTGAAGCTACAGGTCGAATTCAATCCTTTGCAGGTCAAAGAG
>JAMOPE010000088.1 GCA_027064785.1 Geobacteraceae bacterium | reverse complement strand
GGCATACCATTTGCGAGTTGTACCGAAACGGTTCCGGTTGATGTTTCAAAGCTGCGAGCTCCGATTGCTTCGGAAAGACCTTTGAGGAGAAAATCGCGACGATCACGGTCTGAATTGGCTTCCTGCCCTGACATTTCAATCGCCGAAATGCGGTTATTTAACTGGGCAATTTCATCAATGCTCAGGTTGACGCCATCAATTTTCGAAACGATGGTGTTATTGATATTTTTTTCAACCTGCTGAGTTTCATTGTAGACATTGACAAAAGCATGACTGATCAATTCGCCGCGCTGTAAAACTGCCTGCCGCTCAACCTCACCACCGGGGTTCGTTGACAGCTGCCGCCACGCATCAAAAAACTGATCAAATTCATCTGACAAGCTGCCGTCACCAATTCCAATAGTCCGTTCCAGTTCTGCCAGTGGAGATGCCATGCTGTTTTCAAGACCGACTTCGGATGACTTATCCTTGATTTGGCCATCAAGAAAGACATCGTGAGAACGTTGAACCGAACCGACCTGAACACCGGTGCCAATAAAAAAATCACCGAAATTTAATGCCGGATAGGGAGTGAGATATGGGGTCTGGCGGGAATAACCCTCGGTATTAACATTCGCAATATTCAGACCGGTGATTTCAATCGCCTTCTGGTTGGTCTGTAAAGACGTCCGTCCCGAGTTTAATGCTGCATTAAGTCCGCCACCCATCTAACTACACCTTTCCTGACAGTAACCGGCCGGGTTGGTTGAGGCTTTGTGACTGCCCGCCGCCGCCATAAACCTGTGGCATTGAGGCTTTACCGAAAAAACCCATCAGATCACGAACCCAGTTGAGTCCGGTCCAGAGGAGAAACGCATTTCGGCGATTTTCATGGTCAACCTGCTTGAGCAGATCTTCCAAGCCGGTAATCTCTTCAGCCTGCGGATTAAAACCGACCAGCAGCTCTTCCTTTATGACGACGATTTCCTGCAGGCGTTCCATGTCGAGAGACATGGCTGCTTCCCGCTCCTGACGCAATAAATCGAGGAGAGTTTCCAGCTTTATTTTGACAGAGGAATCAGCCATTTCAGCTTTCCTTCACGAGGAATGGCAGCAAACTAGAAGCAACTTTATCGAGGTCCGGCTGATAGGTGCCATTTTCGATCTGAGCTTTCAGGGCCTGAAGCTTTTCACTGCGAGCCGTTTCCTGAGTTTCACTGGCCGCCTGCGTTTTTGTCGCACGTTGCAACGCGCTGGAGAAATCGACCCGGTCGCTCTTTTGCGCTGAATCAGATTTCTTTGCCGCACCCGTTTTTCCGCTACGACTAATATTTCCCAGTGACCCAAAGCTCTTATTTCCAACGATTCTATCAACCATGACCGACTCCCTATTCCCCCGCCTTGTCAAACTGATCCGCAAAAGCGTCCAATTTTTCCATAATTGCTTCGTAAGTTTGTTGTGATATTTCTGGAAGTGCACCACCGAAAGCATCCTGAGCTTCCTTGAACCCCTGATCAATGGCGTCCTTCATCTCCTGCAATTTTTCAGGATCATTACCAAATCCGTTGATTGCAAAGTCGACAATCCGTTGCGAGGTCTTTTCAACCCCGAAGTAACCGTCCTCAGAAACCAGATCCTGCGCTTCTTCCGGAGTCATTGTATTAAAATCGATAACGTCGCCAGCATCAGTGGTGAAATTTAATTCCAGCCCTTGCTCCTGAAGAGTCTTAACCACAAGATTTCTCAGTAGCTCATACGGGGAGGCCACTTTCAATCCCGGCCCATAAGTCTGATCGACTGAATTCTGTTCACCAAGGGAAACACGGTCATCCCCTCCGGCTCTGGGTTTTTCACGTTGTTGACGTGGACTCACCTCATCCTGAGGATGCCCAACAAATGGCTTCTGACTGCGATTGATATCGATAGGTCCTGTCATAAGTCTCCTCCTATGAGAACTTGTTGCAGGGTTTATCGACATTAATGGTGGGATTCTTTAGTTTTTTTTCAATAGATTTCAGGAATGAAAAATAGGAATAAAAGCTTTAACGGAGAGCCGCTGAGGAAGAGAGAAACGCAGAGAAAGTCAAAATCTTTTATTTGGCTTTAAACCTTAAAAACGATACGGACCTTCTTGGAGAACTTGGTGACAGGAAGGCTTAGATTTTCTCTGTGGTCTCAGCGACTCTCCGTTAAAAATAATAGGTTGTCCCTTTCTTCGTACTTTTTAAGAATCGCCTAAAAGCTCCTACTCCTGGTGGTGGCTATTTTTTCAGCGACACATAAATCCGATAATTTCTTCCATAAATTCATGGCCATAGCGTTGCAATTTTGCCTTTCCAACACCGTTTATCTGCAAAAAATCATCCTGGTCAGTCGGCAGAGTTGCCGCCATTTCAGCAAGACTGGCATCGCCGAATACGACATAGGGGGGAACACCATCGCGGTCAGCAATCTGCTTGCGTAAAATACGCAACCGATTAAACAGTTCCTGATCGTACTCCAACCCGACAATCTTCCGTTCAGGACGTTTCTTCTTGGTTGCTTTGATGCGTGGTTCGGTAATTGTCAGCCCAATCTCCCCGCGTAACAGTGGACGGGCCGCTTCGGTCAGTTTCAGCACCGAATAGTTACCAATATCCTGTTCCAGATAACCGTAATGGATTAGCTGGCGCAACAGATGACTCCAATGGTCCTGATTTTTCTCCCGGCCAATACCGTAGGTTGATAACTGGTCGTGACGCAAATCGTATATCCGCTGAGTTTTTGCGCCACGCAATACCTCGATGACATGACCGATACCAAAACGTTGCCCGACACGATAGACGCACGATAATGCTTTACGGGCATCTTCGCTGGCATCGTAGCGTTGTGGTGGATTGAGACAGATGTCACAGTTACCGCAATCATCCGCCAAGCTTTCGCCGAAATAACCAAGCAAAGCCCGGCGCCTGCAGGTTCCCGACTCGGCAAACGCGACCATGGCATTCAGTTTATGAATTTCAATTCTCTTCTGCTCCGGATTCCCCCCTTTTTCGATCAGCCCGCGACTGATGGCAATATCTCCATAGCCGAATAGCAATAGAGCTTCCGCAGGCAGCCCGTCACGCCCTGCGCGACCGGTTTCCTGATAATAACTTTCGAGGTTCTTCGGCAGATCGTAGTGAACAACAAAACGGACGTTTGGCTTGTCAATTCCCATTCCAAACGCGACAGTTGCAACAACAATCTGGACATCATCTTTAAGGAACGCATCCTGAGTCTGTTTCCGCTCAGCCGGGGATAACCCGGCGTGATAGGGGGAAGCATTCAGGCCATCGAGACGCAACTTAGCTGCAACCTCATCGACACGTTTACGGCTTAAACAATAGATGATTCCCGATTCATCGCTGCGGCTATCGAGAAACGCGCACAGTTGCTGATAAGGTTTCGCTTTGTCAATAACCGTATAGCGGATATTAGGGCGGTCAAAGCTGGCAACCACCTGATAGGCATTATGCAGATTGAGATGCCTTAAAATATCGAGTCGGGTCTGTTTTTCAGCGGTTGCCGTTAACGCCACCATCGGCACGTGAGGGAACCTCACCCGTAGCATCCCCAACCCGGTATATTCAGGACG
>JAMOPE010000087.1 GCA_027064785.1 Geobacteraceae bacterium | reverse complement strand
TGGGCTTTTTTGTGCGGAAGCACTCTGTTCAGATAGAAGTAATTCCGCCAGTTTGAAGTCGAAAACACTGTCAATATCGATTGAGGATTCTGCAGACATAACATAGGCGAATGTCTCATCACTCATGAAGGAACGGGTTTCCTCCAGAAAGGTGATATCTGCCACATAGACCGCTCCATTGAGGCGGTAAAAAGGGGGCAGCTCCTGGCGGTTGGTATTGATGATCTCCGGGCGCAAAAAATCTTTCATTTTGCCGTCTTCCGGGAGGGAATTACACCACCATGGATGGTGATCAACGGGGCAGACAGAGACGATCGCCCCGGCATTTTTATCGAATAGCAGCTCTATTGCCCGGTCGATATGATCTGCTGTTCGTAGTGGTGATGTTGGTTGGAGAACGAGAACCAGATCAAATGGTTCACCATTGTCGCGATGCCAACAGATGGCGTGTAAAATAGCGTCAATCCCTTTTGCAGTATCTGTTGCCAGCTCTGCGGGACGGATAAAGGGAACCTCTCCGCCCCACTGTTTTGCGATGTCTGCTATTTCCTGACTGTCGGTAGAAACAGTGATACTGTCGATATATCTGGACTGTCTCCCCGCCTCTATACTCCAGGCAATCAGGGGTTTGTCACCGAGTCTCCGGATGTTTTTTTTAGGCAGCCCTTTACTTCCACTCCGTGCTGGAACGACAGCCAGAATTCTTTTCCCTTTATACATGAAAAAACTCTTCGTATTCGTCGTTCGCTTTTTCAAAATCATTGGGTTGACCAATATCCATCCAGTATTCATGGATTGGGAACGAACAGGCTTTTTGTTTATGTTCAATCAACGTGTCAAAAAGCTGTGGCATATCAAAGTTTTCCCCGGCAGGAATATGCTTGAGAACTGAAGGGTTGAGAACATATATCCCTGCATTGACATAATATTGATAGGTCGGTTTTTCGATGATCGACTGGATGACAGCACCCTCCGCACGGACAACACCGTACGGGACTTGGAAATCATATTCACGGACGCACATGGTCGCATCTGCTTCGGTGAGCAGGTGATAATTTAACAAGTGCTCAAAGTTGATGTTGGTTAGAAGATCTCCATTCATCACAATGATGGGTGAGTCGAGATCCTCAGGCAGCATGTTGAGGGCACCGGCAGTTCCAAGTCGTTTGGTCTCACTCAAATAGGTAATTGAAACTCCCTGACTTTTGCCATCGCCAAAATATTCGCGAATTTTTTCTGCTTTGTAATTAACGCTCAGATAAAAATTGTGGAAACCGTAGCGGGAAAAGTTTTCAATAATTGTTTCGAGGATTGGTTTTGAGCCAACGGTCAACATTGGTTTTGGAGTGCTGGCGGTGAGTGGCCGCAACCTTGTGCCAAGACCGCCCGCCATTAGCACAACAGCATTGGTTTTTTTAGTGACTCGAAGATAATCATCAATAATTTCAACACCGACCAACTTGCCGTTATCATCAATCATCGGAAGCTGTTTAACGCCCCGTGCCAGTGCTAGCTGAACTAGGTTTTCTTTCGGTTGACTGAGATAACCTTTCACTGGATTTGAATTGTAGAGATTTTCAATTGAATCATCTAGGCCCATTCCATTCAGGAATCCCCGGCGGATATCTCCATCTGTAACTGTTCCCAGCAGCAGGTCATTGTCTACAACAAAAGCAATCTGCATGTTTCCTGAATCTATTTTTTCAAGAACCTGGCGAATTGTGGCATTGGTTGGAACCGAAATATTCTTAACACTTCTCATTGTGGCGCTCCAAGAACCTGATAGTGGTGGGAATCTCAAATTCTATCAGGTGATAAAGTGATTAGTCAGTTTTTCTGACTTGCTTTTTATGAAAGCTCTGAAGTGATTATCGGCAGTTTAGCTGGTAATCTTTAGTCATTAGGAAATTGTAATGCGAGATTTTGTGAATTCTTACCAGAACTCCTTGAGGAGCATAAAACTTTCAGCATATTGACATTGGGCCATTGCTCCGCGGTAAGTTGCCAACGCTTTTACGTTGGCAATAGAGCGGGGGAAGGGATGTTCAGTGACTTCACTTTCAAAGTGGCTGAGAATGTCCAGTTTTTTATCGAAATAAGGAGAAATGTCGACAAAGCTGTTCGGAACAAAACTCATCCCGGGGATTGCTGGAGCAAATTCCGTTTCGCTCAAGGTTTCCATCATATAGATGCGCTTCAATGACGGTTGCCTAAATGATTTTGTGCAGCTGAAGGCGGCATCAAACAAAATTCTGTGATCGCTGTGAACATCTTCACGGAAAGGGAGAAAAAGAGTGCTTGGCGAAACTTCGGTCAATATTGTAGAGATTTTCTGGACGATTCTTCCAATCGGTACAGTTTCAACCTGTGCAGCCGGAAGGCCCAGTCGGTGGACAGCGGTGAAGTTGTACTTCTGGGAAACTGTGTCTATTTCAACCTGACGTTTTTTGATGAAATCGGCAGAAAACCCTCCTTCCGTTGTTGCTTCCGTTGCAATCAACCAATGAATCTCATAGCCCATTTTTTTTAGCTTTAGCAGGGTTCCCCCACAGCCGATTGTTTCGTCATCGGGATGGACTGCAATAACCAGTGCTTTATTCATCTGTGGTCTCCAGGTTGGTCTTGAGGGGGTCTTCTTTCTTGTAGATTTGTTTGTGGAAATCTGTTGTTTTTATGATGTCAAAGGCTTTGCGGGCACTATTTCCATCACCATAGATATTTTTTATCCCTGAGAGGGTTTGAGTGAAGTTTTCAGTTGTCACCGTTTCGATCGCTGAGAGGATCGACTCGCGTGTTGTGTCACAGAAAATAACATTAGAGTTTGCACGCCTTCCCCTCTGTCGTAATCCGACATTGATCGCAGCAATAGGGATCGAGGCTGATTCAAGAACCCCTGAGGATGAATTGCCGATGATAAACAGGCTGTTTTTGTAGAGGGACAGAAATGTTTCTCGATCAAGATTTTTGTAGAAGAAGAAGTTGGGATTGTGCTGGTATTTCTCAATCACCTGTAAAATATTTTTATTGCCGGGATCGGTGTTTGGTGTGCTGACAAAAGCCCTGATTTTTTTCTCCTTAAGCCCTTCCAAAATGTTTTCAAAGATGCGGTGACAATACGTCTGTTCCTCTGCAACAGGGTGAAAAATGACAATAGCGTAATTATTGAAGTCTGATTCGGCAGCAAAAGACTCAAGCAACTGTTTTTTTGTTTTTGCCTGATGTTGCAGGAAACGGTCAAGGGCGATACT
>JAMOPE010000086.1 GCA_027064785.1 Geobacteraceae bacterium | reverse complement strand
TGCACAGCACCGACAAACGCAAGGATCATTCCGACCAAAATACTGATCAAGGTTACGATCATCAATGCAGAGGGACCGGCCGCTTCAATTTGAAAAAAGAGATCAGAATAGCGAAAACGAGCTCGTCCCCGGAAGAAATTTAAAAAACCGAAGAAGATTTCACCGACAAAAGCAAGAAGATCGCTCCAGTTACGGTGCATTTCAATTGTGACATTGCCGATTCTTGTCAGGACTGGTTGCCCTAAAACAGTACGACGTGCCCCTTTTTGCTCAGGGACGGCAGTAGACAGCTGTAGTAGCTTCTGGACTCCGGTCGGAAGGGTTTGCTGATGCAGGGTAATCTTATTTTTTTTGCAGTAATTGATCAGTTGAACGAGAAAAATCATCAACCCGCTATCCCACTTGCCGAGTTGTCGACAGTCAAAAGAAACTATCTGTGGGTGAGTTGCATCGATTTTACCGATGATTTGACTTGCATCGGGAAGGTTGTCCTGAAATCTCCAGTTACCGGACAGTTGCACGCAAATGCCGTCATCTGTCTGTTGAATTTGATACTGTTCGGTCGCTGTGCTTGACATGAACGTGAATATTCCTCCCCATAAATATCCCTTCCCTCAGGAAGATTTAATAAAAATAACATGTCAAACGTAAAGTATCCAGTTATTCCAACGGATTAAGGGGAGCACTCCTCAAACATTAGACAGTTGATCTCTCCGGTTCCTGTACCGTGACCTGATTCCTCCCATTTTGTTTCGATGCGTAGAGACCGCGATCAGCCGCCTCAATTAACATGCCTTTTGTGATGCCATCACAGCTTTGATCAAAAGTCGTTGCTCCTGCACTGACGGTGACATAGATCAGCTGTCCGTCAACCAGTGTCGCAATTCCTTCAACACAGCGTCTCAAACGTGCGGCAAAAACTTTGACACCGGCAGCACTGGTTTCAGGAAGTATTACAGCAAATTCTTCTCCACCGTAACGAGCAACGATATCGCAGGGACGCACGGCCTGATTGACCGCTTTAGCAATATTCATGAGGACTAGATCACCAGCTGGGTGGCCGTAGGTATCGTTAACTTTTTTGAAGTTATCGATATCAAAAAGGATCAATGAAACCGAAGAGTGATAGCGGGATGCCCGGCTGATTTCATTGCTGAGAGATTCTTGAAAAAAACGATGGTTGTATAAACCGGTCAGACCATCTCGATATACAAGTTCTTTCAGACGATTGTTTGCATCACGCAGATTGTTGGCCATTGTTTCGGTTTTCTGCTTGGCCTCCTTTAACTCAAGAATCATCTGCTCATTGCTAATGTTCAGCTTGGCCAGTTCTTTGTTGGCTTCTTGAAGCAGGACTGAGTATGGCTTGATTTCACCGGGATCGAGCTCAAACGACTCAAGCATTTCACCGCTTCTGCTGGCAACATCATCAAGCAACTCGATAGCGTCAGCTTCATCAACATCAAATTGTTCTGTGAGGACTTGCTGAATTAAGCGCGCTTTTTCTGCCCCTTCATCGCCGGTGTAAATTTCAGCCAGCTGACCTGCATAGTAGATAGTCTGAGCGGATGATTGATATGAGTCGTCAGCTTTCTCTGGATTGTGATGGTAAAGAACCGGATCACAGATAATATCGGGGAAATTCCAGCTCATCAACAGGGCGTAACCAACCTGTTGATGACTAAATCCATATTTCTTTTTTTCAAGTTTTAGCAGGTCTCCATCTGTGATGTGTGCTTCATGAAGAAGAGTATTATATTCGTCTCCCTTGGTGAGAGAGATGACCAGTATACCGATGTCCTGGAGGAGAGCCGTCACGAAAATATCGTCATTTTTACAGTCTAAAACGCGCGACAAAAGTTCTGCAGCGACGGCTGAGGTGACTGAACCGCGCCAGAAACGATCAAAATCAAAATTAGTTTGAACGTTGTCATTCAATTCATTTGCAATGACGAAGGAGAGGGCAATATTTTTGATGATATTTGTCCCGAGAATGGACATTGCCCGATTAATATTGGTGATTGTCCCGTTGCAGGTAAAAATTCCTGAATTCGCCACTTTAAGCATTTTTGCCGTCAAGGCGGGGTCTGTTGCAATGATATCGCCCAGTGCCGTCAAAGCGGCTTCATCCTGCTGAACAGCGTTGAGAATTTTAACTGCAATAGCCGGGGGAGAGGGCAGGTTCAGCTCTTTTTCGATAAGTTCTTTAATTTTGCTGTAATTTTCATTTGATTGCATCGGTCATTTCCATTAATTATTGTCGGGTGAGAGGATGTTGTCTGCTGCTAAAATTGTGATTCGGTTGCGTCCCGTTTCCTTGGACATGTAGAGCCCCTGATCAGCTATTTTAAACAGTAGATTTTTATCGCATATGTGCTTGTCCGGATAAAATGTTGTTCCCCCCACGCTGATTGTGACCTTGATCTGATGATTTTCTGCCTGTGTAGTAACCCCCTCAACGCAGCGTCTCAGCCGTGCGGCAAAAAGTTTTAACTCCCGTGAAATCAGTTTCCGGCAGAATGACGGCAAATTCTTCACCCCCATAGCGAGCGACAATATCGCTGGGTCTGACGGTATTTTTAATTGTAACTGCGATGTTGCTTAAAACTTTGTCACCAGCCGGGTGTCCGTAGCTGTCATTGACCTTTTTGAAATGATCAATATCGAAAATAAGCAGTGAAACCACAGAATTATAGCGTTGAGCGCGCAACAACTCATTATCGAGGCTTTCCTGAAAATAACGGTGGTTATAGAGATTGGTGAGTGCATCGATATAGACCAGACTGTTCAAACGGTTATTGGCAATTTTAATCATTTTTACTGTCAATACCGGATCAGTCGAGATAATTTCGACCAGTTTTTTCAAGTCAGCGTTGTCGCTCTGTACTGTTTGCAGAATTTGTACTGCGATAACAGGGGGAGAGGGGAGCGTGACCTCTTTTTCAATAAGATTTTCAATATTCAAAATTGTCATCAGTAAGCCACGCTACAGAAAAGATAAAATTATTCTAGTTTGATTATGTTAATTTACATATTAATCTATTTCTAAGAAAAATCAATAGAAAAGCGGAATGACTGGCTTTTAGTGATTTCTTTTGCCGATTTCAGCAGCGATTAAGTGTCTTTTTGCTGGTGAGATCTTGTGATTGTCTTTCTGAACTATAAACCATCTGGTCGAAAAGTGTTTGAGAAGAAGTTCCTGCGACTCAGTACTAGGCTGGAAGAGTTTTTTAGATTAGCTACCTCACCTCAGAGGAAATTGAAGGTTGGTTTTGACGCATGTTGCGTGAGTGGAGTGTTTGCACGCACGAATACCAACACTTCAATGGTTGACGCTTGTGACGCGGGTAGATTTTCGATGTATGTGTCGGAGGATCTGAAGGTGTATCCCTGTTCTTACCAGAGTGGTTTGGCGGAGGGCGATCAGTTGGACAACGAGACAACACTTCTGGACATTTGGACAAAGTCTCGGAACATGGGAGTATTTCGAAGTTACTTCAGTTCGGATCGCTGTGGGGAGTGCAATTACCGTTCGGTGTGTATGAATGGTTGTCCGTTATTTGAGGAGCTTGTAGTTTGTGGAAACCGATGAAGTTCGTTCCGACTGGA
>JAMOPE010000085.1 GCA_027064785.1 Geobacteraceae bacterium | reverse complement strand
TGAAACGCATTTTTGATATTTTTATGTCGCTACTGGCATTACTTATTTTTGGCATCCCTTTGCTGATTGTGGCGATACTGGTAAAGCTTACCTCCAAGGGGCCTGTATTGTACTGGTCAGATCGAATCGGCAAGAACAATACTATTTTTAAAATGCCAAAATTTCGTACTATGCAGATTGATACCCCGGCCGTGGCGACCCATTTACTGAGTGATCCTGATCAATATTTGACTCCCATCGGTAAGTTTCTTCGTAAATCGAGCCTAGATGAGTTGCCGCAATTATTCAGTATCATTAAGGGTGACATGAGCATTGTTGGCCCCAGGCCGGCACTGTTTAATCAAGACGATCTGGTTCAATTACGCACCGAAAAAGGGGTTCATTCCCTAACGCCGGGGTTGACTGGCTGGGCGCAGATTAATGGTAGGGATGAGCTTCCCATTCCGATAAAAGTTGATTTTGATGCCTACTATTTGCGGCACCAATCTTTCTTTTTGGATTTAAAGATTATATTTATGACTGTTCTTAACGTGGTGAAAAGTGACGGGGTGAGTCATTAACTCTTTGTTTTGATAGTCAACTTTTGCCATAAAGCATGTGTGTCAGTGGTAGTCTTCTTCGCGCTGATGGCGAACCGCTAAAATAGTGACAGTTTGTTGGCTTTCAATTTCAAAGAGAACAACGTAGCCCTTTGTTCCAAATGAGATAATCATCTCCCGTAGAAGTGGATTTTCCTCAGCCGCCTTTCGACAGGTGAAGGGAAATTCCTGGAGAAATTCGATCCCTTTTTTAATGGCTTCCAGCCCCTTTCGGGCGGCTACAATATCCTGTTCAACAAGAAAGCTGTAGAGACGAACAATATCTTCCTTTGCTCTCTTTGTGTATCTGATTTGATAGTTCACTTGCCCATTTTTTCTTCAGCACTGGATAGTATGTGGCCCAATTCATCGAAGACAGATTGTGCTGAGTAATACTCACCGGTATGTTTTGCCTCGTCTCTGGATGCAAGCCCACGGGTAATAAATTCCTGTTGAGCCTGTCGATGTTGGATAGCTGCGCGTAAGGATTCTTCCATGAAACTGGAGAGGGTCTCCCCCTTACGTAAAATATTTTCAGCCGCCTGACGAAGTTCGGGTTTGACTCTCAGTGATGGCAGTGTTGAAGTTTTCATGTTTTTGCTCCTTGCATTGCATTTGTAGCGCATTCTACGATGAATTGGTTATTATATGCAATAACTTTGGCATCCGGTTGTGAAGTGACTATAAATCACACCGCTCGTAGCCCAGAGAAATAAAGCTGGAAAATTGGTAGTTTTTTGTTAGAATGGCCTACCGCTTGACCTGCAGAAAAATGTATTTAAAGTATTCACGTGGGGGGACCATATGAAAGAAATAGTTTACCGAAATCGTCTGATAATTGTTTTTATCATGACGAGTATCATTATCGTCAGTTCTTTATTGCTGGCCTATGCTTTCCGATTTGACTTTTCGATCCCCTCCGACTATTGGTCCAGAATTGCTTCGCTTCTGCCTGCTATTCTCCTTATCAAGCTCATCATATTTTGGCAGTTTGGCTGCTTTAAAGGCTGGTGGCGTTACGTCTCAATGCCTGACCTTCTCCAGATCATCAAAGCCAGTGCTGCTGGGTCAATTGCTTTTATTGCTTATACCGTATTCGTTTATCATTTGGATCACGTCCCCCGTTCAGTTCTTGCCCTTGACGGGATTTTCTGTTTTTTGAGTGTATCAGGGGTTCGTTTTGCGACCAGAGCTTTTCGGGAGCATTACCTGCCGTTGCGTCGGGGAACTGAGCTGCGTCAGACCCGCGCTCTGATTGTTGGTGCCGGTGATGCTGGACAGTTGATTGCACGTGAGGTCCGTTCCAACCCTCAGGTTGATCTGAATATTGTCGGCTTTATCGATGACGATCCGGTGAAACGTAAAGGGGCTTTTCAGGGGTTGAGTGTCCTCGGTTCGCAAGCTGACATCGGTAAGATAGTCAATAGCTATGGGATTGATGAGATTATTATTGCAATTCCGTCGGCTCCGGGAAAACAGATCCGGGCAATTGTCAAACGTTGTCAGGAGTCAAAGGTGCGATTCCGGATATTGCCCGGCGTTGGCGAGCTGATTGATGGACGGGTGTCGGTGCAGCAGATCCGTGATGTCGATTTAAACGACCTTCTCGGGCGGGAACCGATTTTTCTCGATGAGGCACAGATCAGTCACTACCTGCAGGGAAAAAGGGTGTTGGTGACTGGGGCGGGCGGCAGTATCGGAAGTGAAATTTGTCGTCAGGTCGCCCGGTTCAATCCGCAGAAATTGATTTTATTTGAAAATGCCGAAACCCCCCTTTTTCTGATTGAACAGGAGTTGGGGAGAACTTTCCCCCAGTTGCCGATTGTCCCGATTATCGGTGATGTGCGCAATCGTTCGCGGGTCAATGTCATCTTTGACGAACAGATGCCCCAGGTGGTGTTCCATGCTGCTGCTTACAAGCACGTCCCGATGATGGAGATGAATCCGGCTGAAGCGGTTAATAACAATGTTCAGGGAACACGGTTACTGGCAAATGCTGCTGACCAGTTTGGGGTCGAGAAATTTGTGATGATCTCTACCGACAAGGCGGTTCGTCCGACTAACATTATGGGGACAACAAAGCGGGTTGCAGAACTTTATGTTCAGTCGCTTGATAAACGGAGTAAAACCAGTTTTGTCACAACCCGTTTCGGTAACGTCCTTGGCAGTAATGGTAGTGTCATTCCGACATTTAAAGATCAGATTTCAAAGGGTGGTCCGGTTACTGTCACTCACCCCGAAGTGACCCGTTTTTTTATGACAATTCCGGAAGCGACCCAGCTGGTTTTGCAGGCAGGAAGTATGGGCAGCGGTGGCGAAATTTATCTGTTTGATATGGGGGAACCGGTGAAAATTCATTCGCTGGCTGAAGAGTTGATCAAGCTTTCCGGTTTGCAGCCCCATGAGGATATTGAAATTGTTTATACCGGCTTGCGTCCGGGTGAAAAACTTTATGAAGAATTGTTATTGGATGATGAAGGAGTTTTGCCGACGTCCCATAACAAAATCTGTATTGCTCAGTCGTCAACATCCTCACACGCTGAGCTTGTCGAAAATATTGATGCCCTGATTTCTGCTGCAAAAGCTCTTGATCTGACCGGGGTTAAAGACAAACTTCAACAAATTGTTCCTGAATATTCTCCGACAGAAAACAAACCTCTCGCCAAGGTAATCCAACACCCGGCTGCGGTTGTTCACCAATAACGTCTTACCTTGACAGCTCCACAGAATAGTTACCTTATAGTAACTATTCTGTGGAGCTGTTATGTCAAAACTAACATCCCGTCAAAAACAGACCTATGATTTCATCTGTGAGTTACGGGTATGCACCGACGTTAAAGGAGATTGCCGGTCACCTTAAAATTTCCGGTAACCTTGGAGTGTTGCACCACCTTGATGCATTTGAGAAGAAGGGGGTTCTCCGGCGTACAGTCATTGCTTCCCGAAGACCATTTACGCGAACGATTGACTGCTGCTCTCGATCAGGTGAATGATCGTCATGGAGAGTTTACGGTGATGCCGGGATGTTTGTTGACGATGAAAG
>JAMOPE010000084.1 GCA_027064785.1 Geobacteraceae bacterium | reverse complement strand
CCCTTTGATAACGGCATAAATGTTATCACCATCACGCTCGGCATCTTCGAGACGCTTGAGAACAACGATTCCCAGCCCCTCACCGAGCGTTGTCCCGTCGGAGTCTGACGAATACGGACGGGCATGTCCAGACGGAGAGAGTGCCGGAGTTTTGCTGAAACAGGTATACATGAAGATATCATTGAAGGTGTCGATACCACCCGTTACAACCATATCGGAGCGCCCCGAAGTCAGTTCAAGGGCCGCCAGATTGAGGGCACTCAACGAACTGCCACAGGCAGCATCAACGGTACAGTTTGTCCCGCCAAAGTTGAAATGTTTACTGATCCGCCCGGCAACGACATTCCCCAACAGCCCGGGGAATGAATTTTCCTGCCACGGGACATAGGAATCGGAAATCCGCCTGATGACGTCGGCAGCCAGTTCATCATCAACACCGGCATCCTTCAATGCCTCTTTCCAGCGCGGATAACCAAGTCGTGCACCCAGGGGGACAACCAGTTCCAGAGTTCCGGTAATTCCGAGGATAACGCTGACCCGATCAGGATCAAATTCCGTATCTGAACCGTATCCAGCATCCTTTAATGCCTGATCAACCGTGAGCAAACCAAGGAGCTGTGACGTATCAATGGCCTCAATCGCGTTCGGTAGAATTCCGAATTCCATCGGATTAAATTCAACGGGAGACAGGAATCCGCCAAGCTTGGCGTAGACTTTATCGGCAACTTTTGGATCGGGATCAAAATAGTCTTCAGCGCGCCAGTGACTTTCGGGAACCTCGGTAATCGCATCGACGCGGTTTTTGATATTAGTCCAGAACTTCTTCGAATTATCGGCCTGCGGATACATGGAACCAATACCGATCACGGCCACCGGTTTCATTGTTCCGCTCTGTTCTTCCCTGTTGTCAGTTTTCAACGGAGAAACTCCTCAATCTGGGCAATGTCCAAAGGACTCAGCAGCTCTGAATCAAATTCGAACCGGCTGTCCTGTTGTTTTAATTGGTTGGCGCGCAACAATACCGCTGCGCCAAAGAGAATATTATAGGCGACTGTCACAACTTTTCGCTGTGACACATCTTCAAGAAACGACCCGCGTGTCCACTCGTTAAAAGCACCCATCGACGGACCACACCAGATCTGATAATCAATTTTTCGTGAGCTCTCGCCACGATTTGCCCACACCGGCGATTGACCAAGGTACCAACGGAACACCAGTGCCATTTTATACCTGGGATCGGCCTCCGCTTTTTCAACCTGGCGCGGGTCGCGAACAGAAAAATAGTCACGCGTCTGCTGCCAGATTGTGTCGAGAGGCATGCGGAAAAAGGTTTTCTCCAGCTTGTCACGTTCGTCGGCTGGTAATTGCTCCATACTGTCGTAGGCACGGTAGAGATCGTAAAGCTTCTGTGCGCGGATAGAGAACATCGTCCCCCGCTTCACCACCTGAACTTTGACCCCCATCTCGAACATATCACCCGACGGTGCCATGGTAATATCGGCCTGACGAGTTTCGACGAGCATCTTTCTGACTTCATCGCAGGTCCCCGATTCGACACACGCCTGATTGATCGAACCCGTCACCAGATAAGCGGCACCCATTGAAAAAGCTGCAACCGCCGACGCCGGAGTGGCAATTCCACCGCCCAGACCAACTCTGAGTTTCTGCTTGTAGTTATACTTCTGCTGAAACTGTTCCTTCTGAGCGAGAATTGTCGGGAACAGTGCCAGAGCCGGACGATTATCGGTGTGACCACCCGAGTCAGCCTCAACAGTCACATCCTGTGCAACGGGAATTTCTGCCGCCATGTCTGCCTGTTCAGCAGTTATATCACCCGCCTCAACCAGTTGGCGCAGATACTTTGCCGGTGGCGGAGCAAAAAAGCGTGCAGCAACCTCTTCACGGGAGATTTTAGCAATCACCCGGTTCGGAGTGACAACCTCACCAGCCTCATTGCGATAGATACCATGGGTCCGATAACGGATAATCGGCAACGTCAGTGACAAAAATGCTGATGCTTCGATCAATCTGACATTGTTTTGCAGATAGAGTTCTACCAGTGCTTTTTCAAGCTCCGGCTCATTCGGACTGTGAATCAGATTAAAACCAAACGGGATATTCGCAGCCTGCAGCTGCGCTAACGCCTGTTCAACAACGTCCAGCGGCAATCCGGCGGCACCAAAAAAACCAAGCATCCCGGCCCGACCAAACGCTTCAGCCATGCGCACTGAGCTGATCCCTTTGGCCATCGACCCACCGACATAAGGGAAACGGAGGCCATGATCACGACAGAATGTTGAATCGCCGAGATCTTCCAGCTTATAAGGAAGAACCATCCCTGAAAATGGGATGAGATCCGTCTGCGGAACGGCTCCTGAACATATTGCCCCGGGCAGGACCTCTCCCGTACTGCTCAAAAAAAGCGGTTTTGTAATATTGCGGAGCAACGAGATCTGAGCAGCGGAGTTACCGGGACAAAACAGACCGAGTGAATCACGGGAAGCATTATGTGTATTTATCAACAGCTGACTCCTAGAGGGATTCCAGAACCGACTGGACTTCATCGACAATCTTTTTAGGGGTTGACGCACCGGCCGTCAGGCCGACACCACGATATTTGCGTAATTCTTCGAGAGGAAGCTCGTCAGCCGTCTCGACATGAAGAGCCGAGGTGCCGCTGGTTTCGACCACCTGCGCCAAACGCCGGGTGTTACTGCTGTTATAACCACCCACAACAATGACAAAATCGGTCTTCTCAGCAATCCGTGTTGCTTCTTTCTGGCGCATCCGGGTGGCATTACAGATCGTATTCAGGACAACCAGGTCCAGTCCCTTTCGGGTCGACAATTCAGCACTGATTGCATCAAAAACATGGCGATCCTGGGTCGTTTGAGCGGCAAAGCAATACTGAAGAGAAGGATCAAGTTCACACGCCTTGCATTCTTCAAGGCTGTCAAAAACAACTGTCTCGCCACCGGCATAACTGAGCAGGCATTTGACTTCGGGGTGGGCTTCTTCACCAAACAGCAGCAACACCCTCCCTTGAGCTGTGTTCTCTTCAATCAACAGACAGGCATCCTTCACCTTGGGGCACGTTGCATCAATCACGTGGATTCCACGCTGTGACAGCGATTGCTGCACCTGCTTGGTAATCCCGTGGGCGCGGATAACAACAATAGATCCAGAAGGGATATCCTCTGGAGAGTCGGCACTAATCACACCTTTTGCGGCGTACTCAGCAACGACCTGAGGATTATGAATAATCGAACCAAGAATATAGATATCCCCCGGGATATCCTTCTTCTCAATGATCTCATCCAACTTGTTTAATGCCAGACTGACTCCCATACAGAAGCCCGCACTTTTGGCACGAACCAGTTCCATTTATCACCTCAAAAATAATTATCTAAGTTAAATCCACAAACTATGTATTTTGTCATCAAACAGAAGTTAAAGGCAAGGTTTTAGAGATGCTTTTTCGTAATGAAAGGCTGTTTTTACAACAGTTTTACCGGGAATAAAAAAAAGAGACCAGATCTAATGATCTGGTCTCTTGATTTTTTATGGAGCGGGAAACGAGATTCGAACTCGCGACGTCAACCTTGGCAAGGTTGCACTCTACCACTGAGTTATTCC
>JAMOPE010000083.1 GCA_027064785.1 Geobacteraceae bacterium | reverse complement strand
GGGGGAGCATTATGATCAAGAACCACCAGGAGCTGATCAGGATCAGCAACTTTTGAGCCACCCATTTTTTCAAAAGTAACCTTGATACTGGCGGTATTGTCATGAGTTAAAACAATGTCCGGTTTACGGAAAACAATAGCTCCCTGCTCTGCTCCCAGTATTTTTTCTACAAATGTCTTTCCCATTTTCGCTCCATAAAAGAAGATAGGTACAAGGAGCAAGGCTCAAGGGGAAATCAAAGACAACACTGATTTTAATGCTTTTGATCTACCTTGAACCTTGTACCTTGCTCCTGTGTTTTAGCCCAGCAACCCATCACGTTGATAAATCTCCATCTGAACCTTAGAGAATTTACCAATCTCAACCATTTTACCGGTCTTGATATTGGTCATTGTTCCGGCCAGAAAATCGATCTTCACCTCGTCACGCTGCTGCAGTTCGAGGGCAGAGATATCGTCGTATGTGAGTATCGGGAAGGCGGCGTTGATTGCATTCCGCTCGTAGATTGCACCGAACGATTGTGCAATAATCGCCTGAACACCCAGCGACTTGAAACAGTCAACCGCCTGCTGCCGTGAGCTGCCGGCACCAAAGTTATTTCCGGTGATAATGATATCTCCCGGCTCCGCTTTTTTGGCAAAATCTTCCCACCCGGCCAGGTTGTCAAAAGCATACTGACCCATTTCATTGATATCGGTGATGGTCAGATAGCGGTTGTGGAAAATCATATCGGTATCGATATTATCCTCTTCGATAATCCATACTTTCCCTTCAACCACTGCAGGGTGTTCAACTGCCGTTTTCTTCGCCACTTTTGCCGCAGTTTCAAAGGTTCCAGTCGCAGAAAAAACAGCTGGCGCCTCAGGGATTTCATCAGCCGTTGTGATATAACCGGCTACTGCAGAAGCGGCAATTGCTGCTGGAGAACCAAGAAAGACTTTTCCCGCCCCCTGTTTACCGGCAAAATTGCGGTTACCGGAACTTATGGTCACTTCACCGGGACCGTTCATCCCCACCTGCCCTGCGGCACACCCGGCACAACCGGCATTACTGACCAACGCACCGGCATCTTTAAAGATCTTGATGTAACCTTCATCAAGCAGTCGCTGCCAGACAGCATCGGTTGCCGGAACAATTTTGAGGACCACGCCGGGGGCGACTTTACGCCCTTTCAGAACATTGGCAGCTGCAACCATGTCGGAATAGCGACCGTTGGTGCAACTGCCAATAAAGGCGGAGTCAATCTTTGTCTTTTTGACACTATCGATTTCAATCGTATCGTCGGGGTGGCCAGGTCGTGACATCATCGGTACAAAGCTGCTGAGATCGATATCGAACGTCTGGTCGTAAGCAGCATCTGCATCAGCGGCCAGTTTTTCAACTTTGCGACCCGATTTTTCCTCAGCGTAGGCAATCACTTCATCAGAGGGGGGGAACAGGACAATGATTGCCCCCATTTCCGTTGCCATGGATGAAATGGTGATCCGCTCGTCGAGGCTCAGTTTTTCAACCTCTTCACCATACAACTCAACCGCATAACCGAGCAGCTGGCTGGCACCAAACTTGTTCAACAGGTTCAGGACAATATCCTTGGCCTTGATGTTTTCCGGTCGCTTACCATTCAGATTGATTTTGACCGACTTTGGCACCTTGAACCAGCTTTTACCACTGGCCCAGGCAGCAGCAATATCCTGATCCCCCATCCCCTGGCCAAATGCGCCAATCGCTCCAAGAATATTGGCGTGGGAATCGGTCGAAATAACCGTAGAACCGGGAACTGCAATTCCTTCTTCAATCACCAGGTGAGTTCCGATTCCGGCATCAATATCAAAAACCTTAATTCCCTTTTCTCGGGCAAACAGCCGACAATACTGCTGATTAGCTGCATAGTTCTGATCTGAACCGGTCGGGTTACAGTCAAAGGTAAAAAAAGTTTTGGCTGGATCGGCGACATCGAGGCCGTTATTGATCAAGTTTTTCACCACGTTGGCGCCACCAAAGTCACGGGCAGCCCGAACATCAATTTCAATATCGACAATTTCACCCGGTCTCACCACATCCTGATCAGAGTGGTTCGCCAAGATTTTTTCTATTAAGGTCTGTCCCATTTTCGATCTCCATTATTACAGTAGTATTCTGGGGACATGTACTTGTTACGTGTCCCCAGAATGCGGGTTAACAACTCGCCAGTTTCCAAGGTTGTGCCCCACTCGGTACTTTTGCTACGGCAGTACTATTTATCAGACCTGCAGGCGCGATTTAAATGGCAGGAAGGTCATGAAATCGACGTGATGTACCAGATAGGCCTCAGTCGTCCGTTTGACCATATCCCCTTCACCGGCGTGGGCAGCAACAATATGGGTTACCTCTGCCGGGACGCCAAACTCCTCAGCGAGAGCAACCCCGCTGAAGGGGTGACGCAGATACTTCCCATAGGTCCCCTGAACCGCTTTCCCTTCGTCGTCCAGAACATACTCAAGAAGCTTGCCGACATCAGCCAGAATAGCCCCGGCAATCAACACATCCATATTGACCGGCAGTTCGCCGTGAAAAAACTCATTACATTTTTCTCCTGCATCCCTGGCGATATGAACAACTGCCCGCTTGTGATCCATAAAAGTGACCTTTAGATCAGGACCACAAAGCAGGGTAAATGGGATCGTATTCAGATCTTCGGCAGTCAGCACACTTCTTTCGAGAGCTGCTTCCCACACCTTTGCGACCTTATCCCGCAGGTCAGCATCCTTGATCCACTCAATCTCAGGCCAAAGTTCCAAAATATTCATAGGTATCCAATCCTTATATCTCATCATCGAGTCCCCCGGGAAACTGGGAGAACCATGTTTCAGATTTAAAGTGCAGCGATAATTGCATCGGCCATCTGATCCGTAGTCGCAGCACCCTGATCAATAACTTCCTGACTGCCACGCAATTTGAGCATATCGTAAGCACGAACCTTGCCCTCTTCCACCACTTTTGCAACAGCGTTGCGCACTCGGGCAGCCTTCTCTGTCTCGCCGATATGATCGAGCATCATGCAGGCACTCAGAATCATCGCAATCGGGTTGACAATCGATGGATTGAGTTCCTCATATTTGGGGGCAGAACCGTGAGTCGGTTCAAAAATAGCGACCTCTTCACCAATGTTGGCGCTGCAGGCAAAGCCGAGACCTCCAACCAGTCCGGCAAAACCGTCCGAAACGATATCACCGAACATATTGCCGGCAATAATGACACCGTACTTCTCCGGATCTTTGGTCAGCCACATCATCTGGGCATCAATATTGGAGTAGTCGAACCAGATACCTGGATACTCTTTCTCCATCTCACGGCAGATTGCCAGCATCATCCCAGAAGTTTCGCGCAGGACGTTGGGTTTTTCGCACAGGGTGACCCGCTCGTAGCCATGTTTTTTGGCGTACTCAAAAGCGGCGCGGATGATCCGCTCCGAATATTTTTTGGTGAAGATACGGGTTGAAATCGCAACATCCTCCTTGGGACACCAACCGAAGTTCTTAGCAAACTGGGGATGGGTCATCAGGGCATCATGAACATCCTGCGGCGGATTAGTCCACTCAACACCACCATAGAGTCCTTCAGTATTCTGCCGGAAAACGACAACATCGACTTCCGGCT
>JAMOPE010000082.1 GCA_027064785.1 Geobacteraceae bacterium | reverse complement strand
GGCTTGTCGCAAACTGAGCTGGAGACAGATTTTGCTACATTTATGGACACTGCAGCAGGGACGGTTTCTGTGTGGAAAGAGACTCATCCGCTGCAAATGGAGGGAAAGTAGATTATGACGAAGGCTGCCTGGATCAGAATTATCCCTTTTGCCGTTTTTATGGGCTTCATCGGTTTGCAACAGCTTTTAGAATGGTCGGTGACCAAGGGTTGGGTTGAGATGACGTCGGAGCAGATGCTTTATCTCTATCCGATTAAAACGCTCCTCGTTGCCGGATTGCTGATTTTTCTGTGGGGACAGTACGAAGAACTTAATTTCTCCGACCTCAAAAATCTGACTCAGACTGCGGCAAGTGTTGTTATCGGGCTTATCGTGTTTGTGTTGTGGATCAATATGGACTGGGGAATTGCAACTTTTGGTGAGAGTAAGGGATTTGACCCGTTTCTGATTGGTGATGATACCACCCGTAATATCATCATTTTCTTCCGTATCTGCGGTGCTGCTTTGGTGGTTCCGGTGATGGAAGAGATTTTCTGGCGTTCGTTTATGCTGCGCTATGTTGTTACGTCCGATTTTTCCAGTGTCCGTATCGGAACCTTTACTCTGTCTTCATTTCTGATTTGTGCCGTCCTGTTTGGGCTGGAGCACAATTTGCTGCTTGCCGGAATTATGGCCGGTGCGGTCTACAATCTGCTCCTTTACTGGACAAAGAGTATTGCGCAATGCGTTGTTGCCCATGCCGTGACCAATTTGGTGTTGGGGCTCTATGTCCTGCAAACCGGTCATTGGCAGTTTTGGTAAGCCCCTGTTGTTATCACTACAACTCAGCCGGTAACGGCCAATCGGTTTCGTATCCTGTAGGATAAAAATTTTCTTTGGTGCGGTTGAAATAACCGAATTGAACTTGCGGGATCTCCTGCTTGATCCGATCAAGCATATTCTTCATGCCGATTCCGTGACCATCGGTACCCATCGACGACCAGTACAGCTGGGGATCGATACTTAAATTCCGCATTTGAATCAGATCAATTCCAATCGTTTTAACCAGCTCAATAAGTTTTTCAACTTCATCTTCCCGATCGGTGATTCCCGGAAATACCAGATAATTCAGCATGGTGAACAACCCATGCTGCTTCGCCCGGCGTGCCGATTCCAGAACATCGTCAAAGCGGTATTTTGCCGGGCGGTAATAGGCGTTGTAAAAACGCTCCTGAACCGAATTAAGTGAGATGCGGATTGAATCAATCCCCGCTTCAGCCAGCTTGTCGATAGCGGCTGGGATTGAGGCATTGGAATTGAAATTGATGGTTCCGCGTGAGGTTCGGAGTCGCATCTCTTTGACCGACTCGGCAATTCGGTCAGCCTGAAGAATTGGATCCCCTTCACACCCCTGCCCGAAAGAGACAATGGCATTTTCGGCACTTTCCAGATGGGGGACAGCAACCTGGCACAGCTCCTCAACGGTTGGAACAAAAGTGAGGCGGTCCTGGCTTGCCTGACACACTTCGGGTTCATCCTGCAGTGAAATACAGCCGATACAGCGGGCATTACAAGTAGGAGAGGTCGGTAAGGGTGCTTCCCAGCGTCCGAAAAAGAGATTTTTGGCAGCAAAGCAGTGGTAGTCCAGTGCACAGCGGGAGAGTTGTTTCACCAACCGATTGTCGGCTTGTTCGGTCACCCGTTTCCGTACCAGAGGCTCAAGAATACGATCATCGAAATGTTCCGCTTCCCATTGCTGATTGCGATCAACCCGAACGGCAGCAACGTAGAATCGTTCTTCCTCAACACACCAGCCAACGGCTGTATATGACCAGAGGGTGAGTTCAATTTCCTTTTTAGAATAGTCGACCGCCGGAAGGAGGGTCCGGGTGAACGCGGGAGTGGTAAAAGCTGAGACCGCCTGAGCTTTACCACCACCCCAATCGGCAGGTAGGGTGTCAATTGTCCGCTGCTCACCACTGCGACGGTCATAACCAATCGGATTGGTGCCGGGGATCGTAAATAACCGACTTCCCTCGGGGAGAGGAATCAATTCATTTTCTTCGGGATGACAAACCGTCATGCCATTCATCCCCGCCATCAAGAGATCGGGATGCTCAAAAACTTCACCATCGGCATCAGCGATAACAGCTAAAATTGTTTTTTGTCTGCTCATTGCTTATTGAACTCCTTTGCGGGAGGAGAATAACATATTCGAGTCTAAAAATGATCACTAACCACAGAGTGCGGCAGCAAAAAGAAGAAGTGCTTCAACTGCGGCTTGCAGCCCTAACCTTAATGGCATAAACTCTGGACGTTATTTACTAAAATCATTTTAATAGACCATTTTTTAGATGTTGTGCGCGGACGACTTTGTTATAAGTGTGAATACAAGTTTAACCCACACAAGAGGATATAATCGATGTGTAGACGAAAAAAAATAACATTGTTGATCTTAGCTGTTCTTCTGCTTGCTTTTACTGCTCCGGCGATGGCGAATTCGTACAGTAATGCGGTCTACAATTTTAAAAAATCACCGGCCGTTCGCCCCTTTTTTCAGAATGCGTATGGTTATGCGATCTTCCCACTTGTCGGCAAAGGGGGCTTTATTGTCGGTGCGGCATTTGGAAAGGGCCTGGTTTATGAACATGGCAGGGTCACGGGGAATACGACGCTATTCAAAGCGTCAGTTGGCTTTCAAGTGGGCGGGCAGGCATTCAGCGAGGTCATTTTCTTCCAGGACAAACGGGCCTATGATGAATTTACCAGTGGAAACTTTCAATTTGATGCTTCTGCCTCAGCGGTTGTTGTGACTGCTGCCCTTCAGGCAAAAGCAGGAACCGATGGAACTTCGGCTGGCGCAAGTATCGAACCATCTTCCAGTAAACAGTTGGATACCCGCTATCAGCGTGGAATGGCAACGTTCATTCAGGTCAAAGGGGGATTTATGTATGAAGCCTCCGTTGGTGGGCAATATTTTACTTTTGAGTCAAAATATTGATGAATCTTTGTTCAAAAGTAAGATTGTGATCTTTACTAAACCGCCTCAGATTGGCTTTTGCCGCTGCAGGCGGTTTTTGTTTAGCTGAAAAAGTATACGCCTTTCTTCCCGGTTTAAACTCTGCTTGGCTCTCGAATTTGAATAAGCTATTCTCCCTGTTATGAAAACCCTGCTGACAACCCTCCACAGTAAATATATCCATGCGAGTCTGGCGTTACCATGCCTTGCTGCCTATTGCGGTGAAGAGTGCGGTGAGATTGTCCTTGGTGAGTATTCGGTCAATGAAACAAAGGATGTTGTTCTTGCACAGGTGGTTGACTGGGATGCTGATGTCATTTGTTTTTCAGTTTATTTGTGGAATCGGATTGCCACTCTTGAACTGGTTAAGTGTCTCAAAAAGATAAACCCAAAGCAAAAAATTGTCCTGGGTGGTCCTGAAATTTCCTTTGAACCCGCCGACTTTTTTCAGGAATATCCTGTTGACGCACTGATCTGTGGAGAGGGAGAAATACCGCTGCGTCAGTTGTTGCTGGCGTGGCAGCAGGGAGTGTCTCCTCCGTATATTGGCGGGTTGAGGCTACCATCTGCGGTGGAGGATGCGGGGCGAAGTTTACTTACGTCTCTCGACGACATACCTTCTCCGTTTGCAGCTGGATTTGTTGATTTATCCAAGGGG
>JAMOPE010000081.1 GCA_027064785.1 Geobacteraceae bacterium | reverse complement strand
CGATTTTTTGCAGACAGAAAATGAGCTTGATGTCGCAATTGAAGGCTCCGGTTTTTTCCAGGTCAGACTTCCTGATGGTACCGACGCTTATACGCGCTCCGGAGCGATGAAGAAGGACAGTACCGGCCGCTTGGTGACCTCCGATGGTTATCCCTTTGTCCCTGAAATTGTTATTCCCGAGGGTGCAACCTCAATCTCGATCGGGAGTGGTGGTACGGTTGACGTCACTCTTGATGGCGAGGATACCGCAACACAGGTTGGGATCATCGAGCTGGTTCGCTTCAGTAATCCGGCCGGTTTGAGCAGTACCGGAAAAAGTCTTTATGCTGAAACGTCTACCTCTGGAACCCCGCAGACCGGAACCCCCGGGGAATCGGGTTATGGAACACTGTCACAGGGTTTTCTGGAAGGCTCAAATGTCAACATCATGGAAGAGATGGTCAACATGATTGCCGGGCAGCGGGCGTACGAAGTCAACTCCAAAGCAATCAAAACCGCTGATGAAATGTTACAGATGACAACCCAGTTGGTTCGTTAAAAAGGATAACCTTATGAAGTATCTGTTGTGCATATTTCTGATTTTATCAACACCGTTGCTTCTCTGGGGTGCGTCGACTGCGACCACCGGGGGGCAGCTGATAGATCAGCAGGAAATAAGACAGATTCTTGATGACTACCTCGCTGAACAATCAGAACTGCTGCCCCATGTTGATCTCCGTTTCAAGTCGTTGTCTCTCCCTAAACCATACCGGGTTCCGGAAGGTCGAATTGTCCACCAGGTTATTCCCGCAAAACCGGGAGTAATCGGCAGTCGTCGCGTGACCTTGATGACCCGCGTGGATGGCCGAATTGTCAGCAATCAATCAATCCGGGTTGAAATCGAAGCGTTGGCAGATGTCGCTATCGCAACGGGATCTTTGCGGCGGGGCACGGTGTTAAGACCTGAAGATGTTGAATTGCGCTATCAAGACATCAGCCGTCTGAAAACAGCAATATTTTCTCTTGATAATCTGGTTGGAAAACGGCTCAAGCGGTCGGTGCGACTGGGAGATCCTCTGAAAAAAGATCAGGTCGAATTTCCCCCGGTTATCAAACGGGGCGAACAAGTGATTATTCAAGCCCGTCGCCGGGGATTTCTCCTGACCGCGACCGGGTTAGCAAAGCAAGATGGTTCTACCGGTGATGCAATTCGAGTGACCAACGCGACCTCGCACAAAGAGATTGTTTGTCAGGTTGTTGCTCCCGGACTGGTGAGAGTGGAGTTTTAAAATGAAAAATATATGTGTGGCAGTTTTACTGGGAATCGTTCTGGCTGGATGTGCCGGCCCTTCTAAGGTTGATTTGAGTGCCGTTGAGCCATTGACGCCTATCATTACAGAACCTCCAGCACCGCAGACCGCAGGATCTCTCTGGACCGAAAGTCGGGGAGGAATTTTTGCTGATATGAAAGGGCGTACTGTCGGAGATATAGTGACGGTTCTTATTGTTGAAAATGCCAAAGCCAGCAAAGAGGCGACAACTGAAACAGACCGCAAGAGTACGATGTCTGCCGGTATTGACAACTTTATGGGGTTAGAAAAATATATTGGTCAGATTGGAAATAATGTGATCAACAATGCTTCTTTGGTCAAGGCTGCCACCGAGAATGATTTTGAGGGGGGTGGAAAAACAAAGCGTACTGAAAGTTTGACTGCAACGTTGACAACTCAGATTATCCAGGTTCTGCCAAACGGTAATTTACGGATTGAGGGGACAAAAACAGTTACGGTGAACAGCGAGATGCAAATCGTCAAACTCACCGGTGTTATCAGGTCTTCCGATGTGACCCCTCGCAATACTGTTGATTCAAAAAATATTCTAAATGCCCGGATTGCCTATGTCGGGAAGGGTGTTTTGAGTGATAAACAGCAACAGGGATGGTTGGTTCGTGGTCTTGATGCCGTCTGGCCATTCTAGAGGATGACGACATGAAATATCTGAGAATTAAATGTGTTCGGAATAAAATCGTCAGCACTCTAAGCTGGAGTCTCTTCCTTTTCCTGGGATTGAGCTTGATTGTTGTGTCTCCAGCGGATGCATCCCGTATCAAGGAGTTGGCACAACTTGAAGGGGTTCGTTCTAATCAACTGGTTGGCTATGGGCTGGTGGTCGGACTCAATGGAACTGGCGACAGTGCCAGTACTGAGTTTACGATTCAGTCTCTGGTCAACATGATGGAGCGTCTTGGTGTCACTGTCGATGCTGATCAGGTGAAAATTTCCAATGTTGCTGCAGTTATTGTTACTGCAGAACTACCCGCTTTTGCCCGGGCAGGGAGTAAAATTGATGTTTCTGTCTCCTCAATCGGTGATGCAAAGAATCTGGCGGGCGGGACATTGCTGATGACCCCGCTTCATGCTGCAGACAGCAAGGTTTATGCGGTCGCTCAGGGGCCAATGATTGTTAATGCTCTGGCTTTTGGTGGTAAAGCGGCCAAGGTTCAGAAAAACCACCCGACAGTTGGTCGAATTCCCGGTGGTGCATTTGTGGAACGTGAAGTCCCGTATGTTTTTGGTGAGAAGAATGAATTGAATTATCACCTCCGGGACTCTGATTTTACAACCGTGTCACGGATGAGCCATGCTGTAAATCAACATTTTGGGGTTCAAATTGCCCGTTCTCTGGACGCCGGAGAGATGCAGGTTCAAGTCCCCGAAGAATATAAGGATCGCCTGGTTGATTTTGTTTCTGAGCTGGAACGGTTGGATATTATCCCCGATACCCTGGCAAGAATTGTTGTCAATGAAAGAACCGGAACTATTGTTATGGGTGAAAAGGTCCGGATTTCAACGATTGCTATCTCTCACGGAAACCTGAGTCTGGTGATCAGCGAAAAGAGCAACGTGTCTCAGCCAAATGCATTTGCTCGACAGGGAAAGACTGTTGTCACACCTGAAACCGATATTGGTGTTGTCGAAGAGGCCGGCAATCTGGTTGTCCTCGAAGCCGGAGCAAGTATCGGTGATGTCGCTGCAGCACTCAACGCGATCGGTGCAACCCCGCGTGATCTGATGTCAATCTTTCAGGCACTCAAAGCGGCCGGTGCTCTTTATGCCGATCTGGTTGTTCTCTAGGAGATTGCTATGGATGCCAGAATCGATTCAGCACAGCTTCTCAGTCAGGCAACAACTCCAAAATCGGTTAAATCCCGTAAGGGGCAGGATCCCGAAAAGCTGCGTGAAACAACTCAGCAATTTGAAGCAATATTTATTCAGCAGATGTATACAGAAATGCGTAAAACAATTCCCGATGACGGGCTGATTCAACGTGGCAACGCCGACGAGATATATACTCAGATGCTGGATTTAGAAGCGGCAAAAGTGACGGCCCAGCAGGGGGGGATTGGTCTTGCCGATCTGATGATGGAGCAGTTGACCAAGTAACTGCTTTTACTGATGAAAGACTCTTTGACGCACCGGAATTCCGGTGCGTTTTTTGGTCCTGTGGCGGTTCACGTTAGAGATGCTTGACTTCTAGCGGGTTCAGATGTAACACCAACCTGTTCATTTATTGTCCCATCACGCTGGTGAAAACCATGGACTTTAGTCCAAGACTTTCAGTTGCTACTCATTGTTTCCTTCTCCATTGGGGAGAAGGTGCCCGACAGGGCGGATGAGGGGGCAGTTGTTGCCG
>JAMOPE010000080.1 GCA_027064785.1 Geobacteraceae bacterium | reverse complement strand
TATATAGATACCAAGAAGACAAAACATAAACTGAATAAAAATAAAATACGGAGGTTATTATGAAAAACACATTACGCGCACTGATTACTCTGCTGGCCCTTTCTTCTACCGTTTATGCTGCCGGAACAGCTGGTGCTGGTGGTGGAAATCTTCTTCTCACTCTGTTTATCGGCTTCTTCGCTCTGATTGTTGTTTTTCAACTGGTTCCTGCTGTCATTCTGTTCATCGGAATGGTGAAGGGCTTAACCAGGAGTAAGAGTAGTAAAGAAGCCAAATCGTCTAACTGATTATTAAGGTAAGTTTTCGAGAAAGGTGAGAATCATGAACGGTTTACTTATAGCAAATAAAGATCATCAGTCCAGAGAGAAACTGGCAAACTGTTTTGATCACGAAAAATATCAGGTGGTTCAGTCCGATACCGTCGCAAACGCCCTTGAGGGGATCCTCAATAAAGAGATTCAGGTTGTCGTGATCGATGGTCACTATAACGAGCAGAATGTTGCGAAACTGATCCCTTTGCTGAAGAAATGTAACCGCAATATCTCGATCATTCTGGTCTCAGAGGAAATGCCGCTGGAATTGGAACGGCGGATTCGTAAGGAGGGGATCTTCTACCATGCGTTAAGAACTGCTGGTGAAGAGAACCACGAAGAGATCTGTCAGGCGGTTGCCTATGCTTTTAGAAAATATGAAGAAAATACTGCAATGCAAAAGTCTCGAACCATAAAGGAGAAAACTATGTTCCCGATCAAATCTGTTTTGTCGACTCTGATGATGACCCTGTTACTGGTGACCCCTGCTTTTGCTATTGACACAGCGCAAACTTACAATAGCGGCATTCTGGTACTGTTGTTCGTTGGTTTCTGTGCTCTTCTCATTGTTGCTCAACTGGTTCCGGCTATCCTGGTGTTGTTCGGGATGACCAAAGCTGTTGCTCAGGGCGTTTCTGATAAGCGGGCAACTGGAGTAAAAAGTATCTGAGTTTAGACGAAATAGAAATAAGCTATTGAGATAGGGCGGCGAGTGAGTCGCCCTATTTTTGTATTGGCAGCGAGTCAGGAGTTTGTGTTATTTTCAGCGTCCACATTTTTTTTGAGGCTTTGAAAATGACGATCCAATACTGGCTGATGTATCTCGCCTTGACGATTGCAGCAGCATCAACTCCCGGCCCGGCTGTTCTGTATATTATGACCAACACCACCCTTTACGGTTGGAAGAAAGCCATTTTTGCAGCGTTGGGTAATATTGTCGGGTTGCTGGTGATGGGGATCATTGCCGTGACGGGTCTGGGGGCACTGCTCAACACCTCGGAACTGGTGTTTAATCTGGTGAAGTATGCTGGCGCGGCGTATCTGATTTATCTTGGGGTGAAACTATTTTGCCAGAAGGGGATTGACCTGAGTGACATTTCTGGGCAGCTCAGCCCTGAAGCTAAATCGGCAAAGAAGATTTTTGTTCAGGCGTTTGGCGTTGCTTTGAGTAACCCGAAAGCGATTGTTTTTCTTACGGCACTATTACCTCAGTTTATCCATATCGAACAACCGGTATTTCCGCAATTTGCCATCCTCATCGTAACTCTGATGGTGGTTTCATTTATATTTTTGATGCTTTTTTCACTGCTGGCGTACAAAGCAAAATCGTGGTTGATGCAGCCCCGTCGAATCAAAAGATTTGGCCGGATCAGCGGCTCAATCTTTATCGGCTTTGGTGCTTTGCTGGCAACGTCTTCACACCGTTAAAGGACAGATATCGTGACAACTCAATTAATCCGCCCGACCAGCCCCGCTCTTGATGCTATTCTCGGTAAGACTTTCCGTGTTCTTGATGACGGCTTTGTTCGTGTTGTTGATTATATGGGGACCGATAGCTCGATTGTCCAGGCGGCCCGGGTTTCATATGGTGATGGGACAAAAAAGGTTTCCGAAGATCGTGCTCTGATTCGTTACCTGCTGCGTAACTACCACACCACGCCATTTGAGATGTGTACCCTCAAGCTTCACGTCCGGGTGCCGATGGATACCTGGCGGCAGTGGATTCGTCACCGGACCGCCAGTGTTAATGAGTACAGTACCCGTTATTCTATCGCGATTGATGGTGCGCAGATGACCAAGCCTGATCAGTGGCGTCAACAGGCACAGGATAACAAGCAGGGGAGTGCCGGATATTTCGACGAGGTTCGCGGAGCTGAACTGTCGGCTGCCGAACAGAGCCTCCATGCCCTGTCGAAAGACGTTTACAATAGTCGTCTGGAGCAGGGAGTCGCCCGGGAGCAGGCACGTAAGGATCTGCCGTTAAGCACCTACACCGAAGCCTTCTGGCAGATGGACCTCCACAATCTGCTCCATTTTCTCGCACTGCGAATGGATGCCCATGCTCAGCTCGAAATTCGCCAATACGCGGAAACCATTGGTGAACAGATTGTCAGCCAATGGGTTCCGATGGCATGGGAAGCTTTCAAAGATTACCGTTTTGGCCGGATGACGTTGTCACAGCAGGATCAGGAACTGCTGGCTCTTATTGCTGCCGGAAAAGATCAGGCTGCTGCCGAGTGGTGTAAAGAGAAGAAATGGCTGCGAACGAAAGATGGCAAGGATATCCTGTCACGCGAAGCTTTGGAATTTACCGATAAAGTTACCAGGTTGGGGATGACGCCACCCTGGGAGGGGTAGGAACTCAGTTTTCCAGTAGATCCTTAATCACCTCGGCAACTTTATCGACCCGCTCTGTAGAAATCCAGTAATGGAGGACAGCGCGAAACTTTCGTTCATAGCCGGGATAGGGACTCATCATAATATTGTGTTCTTTGAGCCGGGCGATAAAATCTTCGGGACTGATTTTGGCACTTTCAAGAAGATTGAAAAAGACGAAGTTGGTGCTTTGACTTAACACTTCAAGTCCCGGAATCCCTTCCAGACGTGCTGCCAGTCGGGCCGCATTATCGTGATCTTCCTGTAAACGCTGACTCATTTTATGGATGGCGATAAGTCCTGCAGCCGCAAGGATCCCTGTCTGACGCATTCCTCCACCTAGAATTTTACGCATCCGGCGGGCTTCGGTGATAAATTCTTGTGAACCTACCAGAATCGATCCGGCCGGGGCTACAAGCCCTTTGGAGAGGCAGAATGTCATGCTGTCGGCTCCGGCAATCATTTCTGCCGGAGTGACATTGTTCGCCACGGCTGCGTTAAAAATCCGTGCCCCGTCAATATGGAACTTCAGCCCGTTTTTGTGTGCCAGTTCGGCCACCTGCCGGGTGTAGTCGACGGTCAACGGTGTCCCGCCAACGGTTCCCTGAGTATTTTCTATAGAGACTAACTTGGTTCGGGGGAAGTGATCGTTGTCTCCACGGGTCGCTTTTTCAATATCGCTCAGTAATAGAGTGCCATCGCCCTGAACCGGTATAATATGGGGGACAATTCCGCCAATGGCTGCACAGCCACCCTGCTCGTAAAGGAAAATGTGAGCTTTATCTCCAACGATGATTTCACCACCACGGGGGACATGGGTCAGGAGTGCAATCAGATTGCCCTGAGTGCCACTGGTGACAAATAATCCCGCTTCCATACCGAACATTGCTGCTGCTTCAGCTTCAAGCTGGTTTACCGTTGGATCCTCACCATAAACATCGTCACCGACAACGGCATTTGCCATCGCTTCACGCATTTCGAGGGTTGGGTGGG
>JAMOPE010000079.1 GCA_027064785.1 Geobacteraceae bacterium | reverse complement strand
GTTGCATCGTACTGATCAAGATCGGTAATCAGTGCAATCTGCTCCAGATAATCGTGAACCGAGCCACCCGTTGCAGCATGTTCTTCCATCCCAACCAATAGCTGTTCCAGATTTTCCAGTCGCCCTTTGGCTTCCTGCTTGCCGTCACTGGTCAGTGCCCCGTCAGCCTCTTCTTTCAAAGCCGGACCGTACCCACTGGCATCAAGCAGTTCAGCCATAAGCTGCGGATAAGGGAGCCGCTCAAGCCTAGCAGTAAAGTCATCAATCAATGCTACAAAGGAGGCAACTTTTTTCGCCGCCGCCCCTTTCAGCCCATGTCTTTCCAGTGCCAGCTTGCAGGCAGGGAGAAAACCTCCTGCCTCGCTCTCAAAAGCGGCAATTCGTTCAACGGTCGTATTTCCGATCCCCCGTGCCGGGATATTAATAATCCGTCGGGCGGCTAAAGAATCACGAGGATTAACCAGAGCCCGCAAGTATGACAGAGCATCTTTGACTTCGAGACGGGCATAGAACTTCACCCCGCCGAACATGACATAGGGGATCCGACAACTACGCAACGCTTCTTCAAGAGCTCGTGACTGAGCATTGGTCCGATAAAAGACAGCAATGTCACGCAAGCAGAAACTTTCATTCTGCAGCCGCTCAATTTCACCGGCGACAAAACGCGCCTCTTCCAGATCATCGGGAGCTGCTTCGATATAAATCGACTCACCGGCATCATTGTCGGTCCAGAGCTCTTTTTCGCGACGATCAGTATTGTTTCCCACCACCGCCCCGGCCGCGCGAAGAATTGTCTGGGTCGAACGGTAGTTCTGTTCCAGCCGAATAACTTTTGCACCGGGAAAATCACGATCAAATCCAAGGATATTCCCGACTTCGGCCCCGCGCCAGCGGTAGATTGACTGGTCATCATCGCCAACAACGCACAGCTGGGTCTGTTCCCCGAGCAGTAACTGCATCAGCCGATACTGCACCCGGTTCGTATCCTGAAACTCATCGATCAAAAGATGGGAAAATCGCCCCTGCCAGCGCTGGCGGACTTCAGTGCACTCTTCAAATAATTGAACCGTCAGCAATAGTAAATCGCCAAAATCGACAGCATTGGCTGCTTTGAGTTTATTCTGATACTGAGCATAGAGTTGACCCAGCAATTCTTCATCACTACGAAGATCATCAAGGGTATCAGGTAGCAAACCACGGTTTTTAGCGCGATCGATAAAAGATGCCAGCCCGCGTGGTTTCAGGACTTTCTCGGAGACATTCTGTCCTTTAAGGATCTCACGAAGTAACCGAAGTTGATCCTGATCGTCGTAAATCGAAAAATCACGTCCGTAACCAAGATGATGAATTTCCTGGCGCAAAATTCGCGCGCAACCCGAATGAAACGTCGACATCCATGGCAATTCACCGTCACCCAGCAATGCTTCAAGACGCTCACGCATCTCTTTTGCCGCTTTATTCGTGAACGTTACCGCCATAATCTGCCATGCGGGAACACCACGTTCACAGATCAGATATGCCACCCGATGAGTCAGTGCCCGGGTTTTCCCTGAACCGGCCCCCGCAAGCAACAACAGCGGTCCATCATCGTGAAGAACGGCCTGCTGCTGCGGTTCGTTAAGCGATTCCAGCAGATCAATCATCTTTGTCCCCCAGAGTTTTACTCATCAGGGCACGGTTATAAGCCGAAACCATATCGCGTCGCGAAACAATCCCGTAAAGTTTCCGGTGAGTTTCACGATCAACAACGGGAAGTTGTTCAATATTACGGTAACCGATCTTGCGCATTGCCGTGTCGAGGTCTTCTTCGGGATGGACGGTGATGACATCCTTGGTTGCCAGCTCTTTAATGACTATCAGATCCATCAGCTCTTTTTCAAAGACTACCCCCATGAAGTCCTGAACGGAGATAATTCCCGTCAACTCTCCCCGTTCATCAACAAGAGGAAAGTTGGTGTGGTGAGTCTGCTGGATAAACTCAGCAAACTGCCCCAGCGTCATATTTTCAGGAACTGTTTCGACCCGGTGAGACATCACATCACCGACCGATAACGCTTTCATGATATTGCGCTCTTTTCCCGCCTCAAGATCGATTCCCAAACGGGTCAGTTCGGCTGTCTCAAGGCTGTCTTTTTTGAGCCAGCGGGCAATAGAGGTCCCGATAACACAGGTCAACATGATGGGAATAATAACTTCGTAGCTATCAGTAATTTCAAACAACAGGAAGATTGCCGTCATCGGTGCATGGGTTGCGGCAGCAAGAAATGCACCCATCCCGACCAGTGCATAGGCCCCCGGAGAGAGGTGGGCTGCAGGAAAAATCATCTCGACAATCTGACCGTAAACACCACCGGCAACCGCCCCGAGAAACAGGCAGGGAGCAAACAGACCGCCGGGAAACCCTGAACCAAGAGTGATTGACGTTGCTACCATCTTTGCAACGACCAGCAATACTAGCAAATACCAAACATCGTGCCCCGACATCACCTCATTGACAAACTCGTAACCATTACCAAGAACTTGCGGAAGGCCAACCCCAATCAGTCCAACAGCCAGTCCACCAAGAACCGGTTTGGCTAAACGGGGAACCGGAATCGCATCAATCAAGTCCTTAATTTTAAAATGGAGGCCAATAAACCCGGCAGCCAGACCACCGATCACCAGTCCAAGTAGAACATAGAGACCGATCTCCCACAGGCTGACCATTGAATAAGTGGGCGCAACAATTTCAGAAACATCCCCCAGCAACGCCCGGGAAACAACCGTTGCCATCCCACTGGCAATAACAATGGATGTAAAACTAGCAACTTCAAAAGAAGAGAGAAGAACAATTTCTGTCGCAAAAAAAACCCCGGCGAGGGGTGCATTAAACGTTGCAGCAACACCTGCTGCCGCACCACAGGCAACCAGAACCTTGATCCGGTCGCCACTCATCTTGAATATTTTGCCAAATTGACTACCGATCGTCCCGCCAATCACGGCAATCGGCCCTTCCTGCCCGGCACTGCCTCCCGTTCCCAAAGTTATCGCAGAGGCCAGTCCTTTGGTGAGCAACGGACGAAACGGGAGTTTTGCCCCTTGTAAATTCACCCTGACCAGAAAGGTGGCAAACCCACCTTTAAGATCTTTATCAAAAAGCAACCGTAATAGGACAATCAGCAATCCGCCAATTGCCGGAATGACCAGCACCAGAATACGCTGCGGCGACCATTCATCCAATGAAATATTGAACAGTTCAACACTCTGCTCAAAAACCAACCAGTGGATCAATTCAATCATCTGGCGAAAAAGATAGTTTCCCAGACCACCCAGCAACCCGATAATCACAGCAAGGACAATCAGAAAAGTGTTGTCACTGACCTTAAAATGGCTCAGCAACTGATGCGTCACCCGCCTGATGCGGCGAGTTGAGGTATAAAAAGCAGTGGGTAGATGAGGCTTGGTCATAATATTTCTAACTTTTCCGGATGGAGCAAACACACACACAAATTCTTTGACAGCAATCGATAAAGCAAACTGTAATTTGTACGCCACGATTTATGACAGGTCAATAGAGATTATTCCTGAAAGTTCACCCGAAAAACGATGAATTTGTTCTCTTAACTTTTGTCCAATTTGGTGTACCATAACTGCAGGCCTCCTTGATTTGGTGGGAAATTGTTGACTTGATATTCTCAATTTCTACC
>JAMOPE010000078.1 GCA_027064785.1 Geobacteraceae bacterium | reverse complement strand
TATCAAACAGGGAAATATGGCTATGACTACGAACTAGGACGCCAGTTTTGGGCGGGATTAGAATTCAATTTCTAAGGCTAACGTTTGTAGAGAATCCTGCGTTCAATGACAACAGACTCACGCGGACTACTGATCTGAACATTGTAATAGCCCTTTTTCTGCGGTGAGGGTAGTTTAACCCTCATCTCCCGACCCGAAACAACATCAACAGTATCGACAACAACGGGAGTTGGGATAATCGTCACTCCCATGGTATTGTGGGCGACATAGATCAAACTATCGACAATCTCAATCCCCCGAGACAGGCCAGGAACAGAAAATGTGTTCAGCACCATTGGATTTTCGGGATCTTGCACATCGACAACACTGACTCCACCACGATGACTCACAGCATAAACCCGCTTACCAACAATTTTGAGTTCTTTGCAGACCCCCGGGATATCGATTGAGCTGAGAATTTTCGGTTCTACAGGATCAGTCACATCAACAATCAGCAACCCGGCACGCCCGTTTGCAATATAGGCAATACCGTCCTTTACCTGAAGAGCAATACTCAGATCAAATTGATTCATTGGAAAAGGTGTCGTCAACTGTCCCACACGTTTGAGCCGCTCCCCTTCCGTCACCTGATAGATCAACAATCCATCATTTTTACTAACAACGTAAACGGTGTCTCCAGCCATCTCGACATCAAGGGGATGAATCCCTTTGATTGAATCCATAATTTCAGGATGATAGATATCTGAGACATTAACAAAATCGATCCCAAAAGCTCCCTTCGCCACAACAACATGCTGGCCGCCAGCAGCCAGCCGCCATCCCTGCAAACCGGGCCAGTAGGTGACAAAGCTCGGTTTCCCCGGAGAAGAGATATCGAAAACCTCAACCCCGCCCCGACCTTGGGCAACAAAAAGGAGATTATTCATTGCAGTAAGAGACTCGCTACGCTGTTTTGACAGTGATATAAACGGCGATGATTGATCGGCAAGATTTTTCAGTAAAATTCCACCTGCAGCATCGGCAACATACAACCAATGGTCACGTACCCACAAATCATGGGCACTGCCAGAAGTATTCATTGTCTCAATAGTGCTCCGTGACGCAAGCCGCCCCTTTTCAATAATCAGCAGACCCTGATCTGCACCGGCAACATAAAGGTAATCATCGCATTCGACGATCATACGAGGGTTGATACTGAGATTAATAAATCCCGGTGAATATACATCGGTCGGGTCAATAATACGAAATCCGGAGAAACTATCTGAAACATACAGATGTTTCTCCCCGGAGAACAATTTCTCCGCTGATCCAAAATCGTCCCAGTGACCATACAACTGCGGACTCCGGGGATTTTCCAGCAGGTACTGATAGATCCCAGCTTCCGTCGCAATGTAAAGTCGATTTTGGTAGATAGCCAGGTCATGAAGTTTGTCTGTGAAAGTCAGAAACCCGGTAAGGACAGGTGAACCAGCATGGGTGATTTCAAAAATTGAAATTCGATCTTTACCTGCCGCGAGATAAAGATATTGATCCTGCACCACAAAATTTGAAGAAAAATGGGGGGCAATCTTTTTGACAAAAATAGCATGGGTGAGTTGATGGACATCATAGACAACCAGTCCCCCGGTTCCTGCGGCAACATAGAGATAATTATCAACAAAATGAGTTTTCCAGACCGTTGATGTCAGAGCAATATCAGCCACGTGTTCAAGCAGACCGTCTGAAGCCACCGTCATGATCGACACCCCAAGCTTCCCGCACGAAAGATAAAGGGTATTGCCGTGACGATGAATATCGACAATCGTGCGGCCGGAAAGGTACTCCTTGAGAAGCCGGGGATGGGTGCGGTCCTTAATATCGAGAACCACAATTCCGCCTTTTTTCCTGGTTAAATAAAGGACATCCCCAAACTGGAGACCTTCGTTATAGACACCATTTAAGGGAAATGTTCCAACGACTGCATCACGGTGACTCACGTCTGCAAACAGACTGACAACCGTTTTATCATCAAACCCACGCCCGTGCAAATCGAGGGCAAGAGACTCCCCCAGAGTTCGTTCCTGAGAAGCGATATCGCTGACAGCCAGATCATTCCATAAAAAAATATAGGTAAAAAAGTAATGACCAAACCACAGCAACAACGACAGCACGAAGGTAAGGAATATAGTAACAATTGAAATGATTGAGATGCGGCTCATGCTCTCTTCTCCCCGGCAGAAGAGGAATCCAAAACCAATTGAAAATCGATGCAAACCCGGAAACAACTTCCCTCCCCCGGAGTTGACATCAGTTCAATGGTTCCCGACATAAGATCGACCAGTTGTTTGACAATAGCGAGCCCCAGCCCGGCACCACCAGCGTCTGCGGCATGACAGTCTTTGACCTGATAGAAGCTGTCGAACACCCGCGTCATGGCATCATCGGTGAGTCCCTGACCGGTATCAGCGATTTCAAACACAAAAGTTCCGGTTCCGTGGCTGACCTGTGAGCAGTGAAGAGAAAGACGGACCGAACCTGAGGGGGTAAACTTGATTGCATTGCCAACAAGATTCATCAAAATCTGACGAATTCTCGTGGCATCTGCTGAGACATTGTGAACAACCGAAGAATCGACGTCGACCAGCAGCTCCAACCCTTTCTCACGAGCCTGCGGCAATAATAATGCAGCACAGTCTGTCACCAGCAAACGCACATCAAACTCACTCAACTCCAACTGCAGTTTCCCTGCTTCGATCCGTGAGAAATCGAGGACTTCACCAATCAATCCCAATAGCTGTTCTCCCGATTTTTGAACAGTCTCGACCAGAACCTGCTGCTGACCGCTCAGCTCAGTCCTGGCAAGAAGTTCATTCATCCCGAGGACTCCAATCAAAGGCGTTCTCAACTCATGAGTCATCCGTGATAAAAACTGTGATTTTGCTTCATTGGCAGAATCGGCCTGCTCTCTTGCCCGCTCAAGGTCAGCCATCGCCAACCGTAGTTCGGCGGTCCGTTCTGCAACAATCTGTTCCAAATGTTTCTGATGCTCCGCAAGACTTTCCTGATGACATTCAATCTGCACCAGCATCCGGTTAAATCCGTCAACCAATCGGCCGATGTCATCATCTGTCAGTTTCGGAACCCGAACAGAGTAATTTTGCGATTCAGAGATGTCATCCATAACCTGTGCCAGCTGCAATAACGGCATTGAGATAGGCTTCTGCAGATAACCGGCAAGCAACCACGAAAGCAGAACCATCACCAGCAATGACAGGGTAATTCCAAACGCCACCCCGCTAATGCGACCGTAGAGACGATCAAGATCACTCAGAAGATAGAGAGCCCCAATTCTTTGTCCATCGTAAAAAATAGGGGTAAACAGGCTGAAATGGTGAACAGATGTCAATCTCTTTTCAGATGTTAAAGAATGCCACAGCGACTTATTTTCAGGCGAAAAATCATGTTGTAGCATCTGTAGAACAAATCGAGAATCACGCTGATTGATATATTCTGCAACAGGAGTCCCTGCTGCATCAAAAACGTATGCAGCATGAATATTTTTCTGATGAATCAACGCCGTCAACTGAGTTTCGATATCTTTGTATTTATCAAGAACGAGTGCCTGGCGGCTATTGGCTGCAATCGACTGGGATAAAATTCGCAATTCCTGAGCCTGAGTCGTCCACGTCGTGTAGATCTCAGCAAGCA
>JAMOPE010000077.1 GCA_027064785.1 Geobacteraceae bacterium | reverse complement strand
TACCTTGGCGCCTTTGCGGGCTCTGCGAGAGACGGCTTTCAATCTTAGACCCTTATCTCTCGCCCGTTCGCTTTGCTCTCTCAAGCCGCAAAGGACGCGGAGGAAATCATAATTTATTTGCAATTCTCGTGATCCCCCTAACCATTAACTCCTCACCAAAATTCAACAAGTACCCTAATTTCAAATCGGCTAATTTCAAGTAAGTCAACAGCTGCTTTTTATGAATATTTGAGACTGCTTCTACTGACTTCAGTTCAATAATGACTGTATTTTCAACAATAATATCTGCACGAAACCCTTCTTCAAAGTTAATATTATTATATTTTATCGGTATTGGCACTTGTCTGATAATTTCAAGCCCAGCCGATTCAAGTTCATAAGCAAGCAACACTTCATAAACACTTTCCAGCAGTCCTGGTCCCGTCACTCGGTGCAGCTGAATTGCCCTGTCAACAATAATTTTACCAATTTCATTTTCTGTCATTTCTCGTCCCCAAAAACTATATGTTCTTGACAAAGCATAAAAACTGGTCTCGAATTTTTCTTTCTTGGCGATCTCCGCGTACTCTGCGAGAGACGGCTTTCAATCTTAGACCCTTATCTCTCGCCCGTTCGCTTTGCTCTCTCAAGCCGCAAAGGACGCGGAGGAAATCTTTATAAACTCTATAAACAGAACCTCTCTTTTTGGTTTTAAACCATGAATCTTGCTTCTAGGTTTGACTTCCTTGGCGATCTCTGCGTGCTCTGCGAGAGGAGGATTTTGACTTTCAATCTAGACCCTTATCTCTCGCCCGTTCGCTTTGCTCTCTCAAGCCGCAAAGAACGCGGAGGGAACCTTTTTAACCACTGCATACAAACTTCGCTCTTTTTGGTTTAGAAACATAAATTTTGATTTTGACTTTCATGCTGTAGGAGAAATTTTTTCTTTTTTCTCACGTTGTAATAATTCATAGGTCGACATGAGTAAACCACTCCTTTTAACAATTTCAAAACAAAGATTTGATTTTAGATCTGCCCTTATCCGCTTTTATCAGATTTTCATCCTGTCAAAAATGGATTTTATCTTTGTCCCGCACTTGTCTGAATTTGTCTGTGGCAATTCTAGTTTCTCACGACCATATCCAGTCAAAGTTTTACGAATTGTACCCTTGTGGGTTCCTGCTCTGCCAGTTCCAGCTGTCCCGCATCATCACATCGAGATCAAATTCTGCGTACCAATGAAGCTCCTCACGAGCGAGCTTTGGATCAGCCCAACATTCGGCAATATCGCCGGGTCGTCTTGGGGAAATGCGGTAAGGAACATCCTTTCCTGACGCCACCTCAAACGCTTTGACAATGTCGAGAACCGAGTAGCCTTTCCCCGTCCCGAGATTGTAGGTGAAGATTCCTGCGGCACCAGCTATGCGCTCCAAAGCCTTCAAGTGCCCCCTAGCTAAATCGACAACATGGATATAATCACGCACACCGGTCCCGTCTGTGGTGGGATAATCATCACCAAAGACAGAGAGTTCGTTTAGTTTGCCAACAGCGACCTGACTGACATAAGGAACCAGATTATTCGGGATTCCCTGCGGGTCTTCACCAATAAGACCAGAAGGATGGGCACCGACAGGGTTGAAGTAGCGTAACAGAACAATCCCCCAAGCCGGATCGGAGGCTGACAGATCCTTTAGCATTTCCTCAATCATCAGCTTGCTGCGGCCGTAAGGGTTGGTTGCCGAGGTTGGAAAGTTTTCTTGAATAGGAACCGTTGCAGGATCACCATACACAGTCGCTGAAGAACTGAAGACCAGCTTCCGAACATTGGCTGTTTTCATCGCACACAGCAGCGTTAAGGTTCCGGTGACGTTATTATCATAGTAATCGATCGGAATCTGAGTCGATTCACCGACAGCTTTGAGTCCGGCAAAATGGATAACAGCGTCTATCTCATGGTCGGTAAAGATTTGATCGAGGGAGTTAATATCGCGGATATCCGCTTGATAAAAATGGAATGTCCGCCCGCTGATTTTTTCGACCCGGTTGAGTGCGACCTGGCTTGAATTACACAGATTATCAACGATGATCAGGTTAAAATCGGCAGCTAATAGCTCGACAAGGGTATGAGAGCCGATGAACCCCGCCCCCCCTGTAACCAAGATTGTTTTCATAAGACCTCAACCATCTTATTTCTAAAATTAAAAGTGACAACCCTTCGACAGGATCAACAGGATAAGAGTAGATTTATCCGTATTGATCCGATTTTCATCCTGTCAAATAATCAGGTTAAGATTATAAAGACCAGTAAACCATCCCGGCGGCTTCAACATCATTACGCTTTAAAGCACTTTTCACATCAACTAAAACCCCTTGACCATTTCCGTTTTTACAAAAACGAGAAAAATCATCGAGGGTTAAATCAGCAAAGGCCTGGTGACTCACGGCATAAATGATGGCATCAACATGACCGACAGCATCAAGGTCTGTCAGTTCTAAACCATATTCATGCTGCGTTTCATCAGGATCAGCATGTGGATCATGAATCAGAACTTCAACGCCGTAGTCTTTTAATTCAGCAACGATATCGACAACTTTGGTGTTGCGAATATCGGGGACATCCTCCTTGAAGGTCAGACCGAGAATCAGCACCTTTGACCCTTTAATCACCTTGCCCGCTTTAATCATCTGCTTTACGGTATTCTCAGCAACATATTTTCCCATACCGTCATTAATCCGCCGCCCGGCAAGAATCACCTGGGGAAGATAACCAATCTGTTCGGCTTTATGAGTCAGATAGTAGGGATCAACACCGATACAGTGACCACCGACCAATCCCGGAGTAAACTTGAGAAAGTTCCATTTGGTTCCGGCAGCCGCAAGGACATCCATGGTTGGAATATCGAGTTTATTAAAAATAAGTGAGAGTTCATTGATCAAGGCAATATTCAAGTCACGCTGGGTATTCTCGATGACCTTGGCAGCTTCGGCGACCTTGATACTGGAGGCACGGTGAACCCCTGCCTTGATAACCATCTCATAGACTCGTGCAATCGTTTCAAGCGTTTCGTCATCCATCCCCGAAACAACCTTGAGGATTTTTTCGACGGTATGAACTTTATCACCGGGATTAATCCGCTCTGGAGAGTAGCCAACCTTGAAATCGACACCACATTTAAGCCCAGATTCCTGTTCAAGAATCGGAACACAGATATCTTCTGTCACACCGGGATATACTGTCGATTCATAGACGACAATGGCACCGCTTTTCAGGTTCTGCCCGATGGTCGTCGAAGCTTTTTCCAGTGGGGTGAGATCGGGGTTGTTGTTCTGATCGATAGGAGTTGGAACAGTAACAATAACGAAATCGGCAGTCTTTAAATCTGCTGGATTTGACGTGTAATGAATCCTGGTATTCTTCAGGTCATCACCGGTGAGCTCACCTGTCGCATCAAATCCGGCTTTAAGCTGCTCTATTTTTTCGAGCTGAATCTCAAACCCGATAACATCTGCTTTCTTTCCAAAAGTAGCCGCTAATGGAAGACCGACATACCCCAAACCAACTACGGCAATCTTTGCTTGTTTATTTTCAATCTGTTCAATGGAAACCAAAACAACCCTCCCAAAATGTGAAAAGTAGCCGCGGATAAACGCGGATCAAAATAAACCACCATGCACTGAAAGTGCATGGGTTTGAGTCGGGACTGAAAGTCCCTAATCACCAAAATCTTTCC
>JAMOPE010000076.1 GCA_027064785.1 Geobacteraceae bacterium | reverse complement strand
TGTTGCGACAGCACCTCTCACCTACTTCAAGCGTCTCAGGCTGAAAAAGTACCTGCAACTCCATTTTCCGGCTGTAACAACCCGCGAAAGAACCTTTCAACTCCGGCGAAACAGCAAGATCAGCAAAGCACTCATTTCTTTTCTGCTGGCAGCCCTCCTGATTCTTATCCCCGGCATCCTCTTCTGCCTATAATCAAATCGCTCAAATATCTAAAAGTTCCTGGGTGGACTCATTTAATCAAACTATTCATATCATTAAAGATTAGCTTGAATAAATGATAATTATCATATAAAATTCCGGTTCCTCTATTTCCTCATGGAGTTTTTCATGCGCCATCTAACAATTGCCTCAGGAATCATTCTACTGTCTGTTCTCATAACCGGCTGTCTTCCCCGTCACCACGTTGTCGCACCCGGAGCAACGGGCAAGATCCTCGATGCGGAAACGGAACAGCCAATAGCCAAGGCAAAGGTTGAAGATATTGATGTTGATCTCGATGGTCATTTTATTCTACCGGCCAATAAAGAATGGGGCCTGACCTTTCCGTTCGTCGGAGGCAACTACGCTGTCAGCCGGTTTTTCACTGTGACAGCTCCGGGCTATCAGGCACGGACCTGCAACTGTACAACCATCACGCCCGATCCAAGTTGCGATGACGTTATTATTCCCCTCGAAAAAACTGATGTCGCAAAAGAATCGGCAAAAGTTCATGTCGTCTTTGCTGAGGGCGAAGGGGATCCCGTCGGGGATAATACTTTCTGTGCCCCAGTCTCTACAAGTTCCAACTGGATTAGCAACCATCCAGGAATCCATATCCAACGGATTGAAGAAGAAGCCCAGAGAGGCTCTGCAGATGCCATTTACCAACTTGGAATGCTTTACATTGATGGGCAAGGTACAGAAAAAAATGTCGGGGTCGGACGCTATCTAGTCCAGCAGGCCGCAGAAAAAGGGAGCCCGGAAGCGATCGAGTTCTTCTTCACAGCAGCTCGTCAGGGCGATTCAGACGCTCAGGTTTTTATCGGCGACCTTCTTTCCCTCGGGCTAGAAACAGAACAGAATATTCCTGATGCAATCCACTGGTACGAAAAATCGGCAGGACAGAATAACACCACCGGAATGTTACGACTGGCAGAAATCTACGCTGCTGGCGAGATTGTCCCTGCCGATGAGACAAAAGCAAAAGAGTGGTACCAAAAAGCCGCCGACACCGGTTCACCCGAAGCAATGTTTGAACTTGCTGAAGCCTACCGTTATGGAGAGCTCGAACCAATCAATCTCGAAAAGGCAATTCACTGGTGGATTAAAGCTGCCGATGCCGGTTCGATGCGTGCCCGTGACATGCTGATGCAAACCCTCGCGGCTGATGATATTTCACCTGAAATCAAACAACCTGCCCTTGACTGGCTGAAAAAGTAGAAACCAACAATGCGATCTTTTTATTATCTCATTCTGTTATCCCTGATCTTGCTGACCGGTTGCTCCAGACCCGTTGGCGGCCCATGTGAATTTGAATCGCGCTTTGGTGTCGCCCAAATCGTCGGTTCTGAAAACGGGGAGACTGTTGCCCGGTTTAATCCGGGGACAGCCCGCTTCACAGCAAGCAAACTCTCCTTTTCACCCAAGACAAAATATACTGTCAAACACCGGATTCAAGGAGAACCGGGAACACTCTACCCGGCACAGCTTGCCCTGATTACCACAGGGAGCTGCACTCCTGAAAATTTCTCCCTCATCGCAACAGAAGAGATGAGTCGCGGGATCTTCCTCCCCTTCAGTCGGGAAGGACAAATCGAGCCCGAATCTGAACAAAAAATCAGTCAACTGGGTGTCATAGTTAAAAATCTCGAGGTCACCTGGCCCAAGCTGACGATCACGTTGTGCGGACAAACACACCGGGAAGGGACAGAAGAATATAATCTCGAGCTTGGAAACCGCTACGTCCGCATTATCGCCGATCAGTTAACACAGAGTGGAATTTCCGGTGACAAAATCACAACAATCTCTTTTGGCGAAGTCCCCTGTCCCAATAGCAACATTTTCCCCGATGAAGTTAAAAATGGCATCTGGTTCAGTTTCTATCTCACCGAAAAGAGTGCCGGCGCAGCCAAAGACCGGCGTGATTTTGAAATGCTCACCGAACAGGCTCAGAGCGGTGACAAAATAGCTCAATACCATCTGGGGAATTTCTATGCCGGAGGACGAGGTGTTGAGCAGGATTTTTCTCAGGCCTTCTACTGGTTTAAAAAATCGGCAGAACAGGGGCTGGGAGAGTCGCAACTTTTAGTCGGGCTGTCATATTTCATTGGAATGGGAACAGAGAAGGATCGTCCAGAAGCCGTCAAATGGTTTGAAAAGGCAGTTGAAGCAGGATCCTCGGATGCAGCCTACCAGATGGGTTTAGTCTACCTTTTTGGTCAAGGCAGAGCCCGCAATGAAGAAAAATGTCTTGAATATATGCGGGATGCTGCACGGATGGGAAATCAGGACGCTCTCAACTTTTTTGAGCGGGCAGCACAACAAAATGACACGACCGCCCAATTGTTTCTTGCACAGCTTTACACCTACGGTGCAGGAGTTCCTCAGGATGACGACAAAGCAATGCGCCTTTATCAACAGGCGGCAAAAGCTGGAGACAGTGATGCAATGTTCCTTCTTGGGCAGGCATATCACGACGGCAACATCACGATTGAAAATCCCGAAAAAGCACTCTTCTGGTATCAAAAAGCCGCAGAAAGTGGCAATAGCAGTGCCTGGTACCGACTAGGTTTCCTTTACGAAATTGGTGAGCTTGTCCCGCAGAACCGGGATAAAGCAATTCTCTGGTATACCAAAGCGGCAGCCGCCGGATTTGACGATGCAGAAACCATCCTGGAAGAATTAAAGCAGGAAGACACCCCAGAGAAAGACAATTAAATATGCGCCAAGTCACCATTTTACTGATTCTGACCCTGCTGATGCTGAGCGGCTGTATCCGTCAGACCCTGACTGATATTCCCTCATTCTCCGGCACTGTTGTCGATAGCAATAACGGACAACCTGTCGCAGAAGCTTCAATTAACAACCAGTTTACCACGACAGCAGATGGACAATTTTCCTTTCCGGCCGTTGAGAAAAAAGTATGTAATTTTCCCATCCCGGGAGCAGGGCCGCTGGTGATTCGCGAGCTAACCTTCAAAAAATCCCAATATCGACCAACAACCTGTCGGGTCGAAAATTTTGCTCTATTTGCAGAAAACAACATCGCCACGATCCCGCTGCTGAAGATTTCTGAATCAGAAAAGTCACCATCCCCCCCTGTTTTTATCAATCTCGACCGGAAAATAAGTATTTTTTGTCAGATATTTATCGGAAGCCGCGTTCGTTACAACGACGCAACTTATATTGTCGGTGAGATATATCAGGAAAAAGAAAACTCCACCCTTCTGGCTCTCTGGCCGATATTCCCGAATGACGGTGAAGTTGTTCTTGATGTCCCCTATTTTGATGTCACTTTGACAACTGGAACAAAGAAATAAAACCATGCGATACATCACCCTAACTTTTTTCTTGCTCATCGCAATTGCGATCCTCTTTGGGGGCAGTGTCCATGCTGCTAACGGTCCTGAAATTACAGGTTATACGTCAGGCAGCCTGACCACTGACAAAACATACCGTTATCACACCAGCCTGCTGAATGAATATCTGCAGCCAGCAAACAAACGGAAATCGAGAGTTGTTGAAATCAATTATAGCG
>JAMOPE010000075.1 GCA_027064785.1 Geobacteraceae bacterium | reverse complement strand
CTGGCCGATTTCATCCCCCTGAGTCAGATTCAGGCGGGTATCCAGATCCCCTTTGCCCATGCCGTCAACCATATCGACGACAGCACGCAGCGGGCGGACAATTTTACGGTTGATCAGCAGCCAAATCGGGAAGGTCGCAACAAGAATGATAATTCCTCCAATGTAGAGCAAAGCCATTAATTTGGCGACTTTCGCCTGTGATTGTGCTGCATACATCCCAACCGCCTTGTTCATCTCTTTCAATAACGGAATATTGCCGGCAATAATTTTTTTGATCGCTGCATCAATATCAATTTTGGAACTGTTTGAGTTGACAACTATCTTCACTTGAGTGGAAAATTTATCCCACAACCCTTCGACCTTACGAAGTTGACCGAGAATCGCAGGATCTTTGGTTGGCGGAATATGCATAGTACTGCTGCCGTTGATCAAGGCATTCAGTGATGTGTCAAACAAGTCGTGTGTATCGGTCAGGGCAGAACGATTTTTTTCAACTGCCAGCCCCGCTTTGATCGTCATTGCCTCTTTGGACATTTTCTGACTGAGCATTCTCTGGCGGCCAGCGATGTTGATAACGGTTGAGTCATCTTTCTGATTTTTTAATGTAACCACTGAGAAAATAATCAGGAGAATGCTGATCAACGTGATGATAAAAATTGCCCCCGTGAGTTTAGCACCGAGTCCAATTGATTTTGTCTGAGCCATAAAAAATCTCCCGCTGAAAAATGGATTAAAATAAAAAGTAAAGTTTCTCTATACTGAGCAGTGCCTTACCAGCTTAATTCCGCCAGTAGGACCCGACCAGCCAATAAAAAAGGAGCTGTCAACACATCAGCCCCCCAACATTAAGCGTTTCACACTATACCCATTATCAGAAACTACTTCAACCTAAACCCCCAAAAAAATTATGCTCGTAATTGTCGCTTTGGTCAGGAAGAGAATTGCTGACATCCCTCTACCGACAGGCCCAGATGATCAATGCAGACCGCTGGCAGTCGGGTCAATATTTCGATGAGATCAGGAAGATAGCCCTGATTTGCAATCAGCGGAAAACGCTTGTCGATGATATGAAAATGGCTGTCAAATCTTTATACTGATTCAATTCAGTCATCATCTAACCCAAGTCATCAGACGCTGGTTGGTCTTTTCAAAGAGCATATCATTATTTCCCTATACAAGTCCCCGGCGTTTCTGCTACAGCAGAGACAACGCTCAACTTACTTCTGGACCCCTCGGGAATATGGCACTACGGAAACACACAGATCTTCTACCGATTCTGTTCAATACGATTCTGGCTCTCTCGGCTCTCTACGCTCCGCAACCACTGCTGCCGGTATTAAGCCAGACGTTTGATGTCAGTCGCGAAGCGGCGGCAGCACTGACAACGGTGACGTTTATCCCGCTGGCACTCGCTCCGTTGTTTTATGGCTACCTCCTTGAAACGGTCTCGCCGATCCGGATTCTGAAAATTGCCGTTATCCTCCTGGCGGTCACCGAGCTGTGCTTTGCTGCGACGTCAAGTTTTCCACTATTGATTACCATCCGCATCATTCAGGGGGGACTGGTCCCGGCGATTCTGACATCGTTGATGACCTACCTCTCCGGTCGCTCATCTGCTGATACTATTCAACGTGTCATGGCAATGTATATTGCTGCAACAATCTTTGGCGGGTTCATCGGTCGGGCAACTTCGGGACTGATCGCCAATCTATTCGGCTGGCGATTCAGTTTCATTGCGTTGGCCATCACTTTGGTTTTTGGATTTCTGACTTTATTTAAACTCCCCGAAACCAGCAAACTAAAAATGGTCAAACCGCAACCCAAAGATCTTATCGATGTCTTACGCAAGCCAGCCTTCCTCCCCATCTACCTGAGCATTTTCTGCCTGTTTTTGATCTTTTCTGCAGTGATGAACTTTCTTCCCTTCCGCTTGGCAGAGCTCAGCGACCAGGCCAATGCACTGAAAATCGGACTGATGTATTCAGGCTACATGATGGGGATTGTCACCTCGCTGGGGGCACCTAAATTTATTCTGTGGATCAAAGGAGAGCTCACAACCATCAAGATCGGTTTTTTCGCTCTGGCACTGGCACTGATCGGCTTGGCAACAAATCAGGTCTGGCTGCTGTTTGTGATGATGTTCTTCTTCTGCGGCGCGATGTTTCTTGTCCACTCAACAGCATCGGGACTGGTCAATCAACTCTCCGGCAGTAGTCACCGTGGTCTCACCAACGGCCTCTATGTCGCATTCTATTACGCGGGAGGAAGTATTGGTTCCTTTGCTCCCGGCATTGTCTATCGCGATTATGGCTGGAATGGATTTCTAATTCTGCTGGCACTGGTTTGCATCACAGGGTATATCTGTATCAACAAAGTAAAACTTCTGACAAAACCTCTAAAGGATGAGACATGTTAGCACCCGGTTATCGTTACGAATTACAGGTAAAAAGTATCAATGAAAAAGGGGCATGGCTTTACGCAGAGGAACAACAATTGTTTCTCCCCCGCAGCGAATGGCCTGCAGAACTTGCTCCCGATGCAACAGTTGAAGTGTTCCTCTATCTCGATCGTGACAACAAACCGATTGTGACAACAACGATGGCGGCAGCACAGGTTGGTGAATTTGCCCTGCTGAAGGTCCAGAGTGTCGGCTCACACGGTGTCTTTCTCGATTGGGGCTTAAAAAAGGATCTGCTCGCTCCATACAGTGAGCAGGCCCAGAAAATGGTTGAGGGCCGCAGCTATCTTGTCCACGTATGCCTTGATCGGGACAACCGCCCCATCGCTTCGAGCCGGCTCGAAAAATTTCTGGTGAAGGAAAACCGTGATCTGCGCGAAGGTGAAGAAGTCGAACTGTTGGTGTGGGCTTTTACCGATCTGGGGGCAAAAGTGATCGTCAATAACGACTATGAAGCCCTCCTCTACCGCGATGAAGTTCCTGCCGATCTGAAACGGGGTGACCGTGCGACTGGTTATGTCTTGAGAATCCGTGGTGACCACCGTATTGACGTTACTCTACGACGTCCCGGTGCTGCAGGAATCAAGGATGCCCGGGGTGTCCTTCTCGAAGCCCTTGAAGAAGACGGCTTTCTGTCCCTCCACGATCAAAGTTCACCGGACGAAATCCGCGACCAGTTGGGGCTGAGTAAAAAAGTTTTTAAAAAAGCGGTGGGAGGACTCTACAAAGACGGACTGATTTCTCTTGAAAAAGCGGGGATAAGATTACAAAGGAAATAATACCCCGACATCGTCTCGAATCGATTTTAACCAAAGGGATAACAAATGTTCGATTATTCGCTGACCCATTGGGCAACATTTTTACTGCGGCTGTTCTGTTGAATCTGGCTCCACGGGGCCAGACATGGCATTCATTCTCACTCAGACCGCTAAACGGGGAGTAAAATCTGGATTTTCAGCAATATCCGGAATCTGGACCGGAGCTTTTATTCCCGTTCATTTTTGCCACCCTCGGGCTATCAACCATTTTAGCGACCTCTGCTGTTGTTTTTACGACTGTCAAATGGGTCGGTGCCGCCTATCTGATCTGGCCGGGGATCAAACTGGCGACAAACGACCGGATGTAAAAGCAAATTTTCAACAGCGATCCAGGGCGGCACTGATCTCATCGGGTAACTGCGGCCTGCCATTATCCCCAACGCCGGTTCCGACAACCCGGGCGCGCAGCACCAGTTTATTCTCAGGGAGCAGATAAATGTCCTGAATAAAACGGTAGCGCAGCGGCGAAACCCGTTCAATTCCAACCCCGACCATAAACCGGTCGCC
>JAMOPE010000074.1 GCA_027064785.1 Geobacteraceae bacterium | reverse complement strand
TATTTGGATTATACATGACGCTTCCCCTTTATGTTGCTATCTAGGTAACAACATATCGTGGAAAGATCTCAATGTCAAGAATTTCAAAAAATATGCTATGCTGATGATTGATCTTTTCAGAGGTGAAATATCAATAGGAATGAGCAACGGGAGGTCAAATGCTGGAATCATACAAAATGACAGAGTTCGGGTTCTCCAAGTATGAAACGTCATGCTACATGGCACTGGTTGCCCATCATCCAGCCAATGGCTCTCAGCTAAGCAAGTTGTCGGGAATTGCCCGCTCCCGTATTTATGACGTCCTGAATACTCTAAGCCGAAAAGGGATGGTCTTTGAGATCGAGCCGGGAAAATTTGTTCCTTTACCACCGGAAGAGTTGCAGAAGCGCCTTAAAAGTCGTTTTGCAGAAAACTTAAGAAGCTTTGAGCAGGAACTGGCAGCAGTTACAACAAAGACCGAGTACGAATACATCCTGACGTTGAAGGGGTATGACGCAGTGATGGAAAAAGCAACTGAAATTATCAACCATGCAGAACGGGAACTTTATATTCGCCTTTTTCCACATAGTGGTCAGCACCTGGCAGCATGTATTGAAAAAGCTGCCGGCCGTGGGGTCGGTATTCGTTACGTTTGCATGGGGCCAATGCCGCACGATTTTGAAATACAGATTGAACATCCCGATTCAGACTCACTGACAGAAAAGATTGGTGGGGAATCGGTCGACATCATTGCCGACAAAGAAGAAGCCCTGGTGGGGATGTTTGAGACGGGGAAAGAGGATCTCTCCCCGTTTATCTGGACGAGAAACAAGTGGTTTGTGATCGGCAATCGCGACAGTCTACGGCACGATTTCTACCACTATTTTCTCAATAAAACATACGACTGTGGTGAGCCGTTGACCAAAAATGAAAAACAGATCTACGAATTCATCAAGAAAGATGAATGAAAATCAAGCCAGTTTTCTCAGTAATTTATTTCTATCATCACCCTCAAGTAGATCGATTGGAGCAATCTCTGGTAGCAGATAATGACCAGGAACCTGTTTCATAGCTGCTCTTGCAGCACCCTTTCTTTTTATGTAAGTATCCCCCGGGTCCAAAGAACACCAGTTTTGCTAAAGTTATGAATTACTGGATTCACACTTTTGCAGTAATGATAATTAACCTAGCATTCAGCTAATGACCGCTCAAGAATATCAAGTCCCTCGGCCAGATGATTGTCTGGAATCGTCAGTGGTGCCAGTAAGCGGATCGTATTTCCATAGATCCCGCAAGAAAGAAGAATCAGTCCATTCTTCAAGGCTTGACTTGTCAGTTTTTTTGCCCGGTCAGGGTCCGGAGTATTCCCACCAGCGACTTTAACCAGATCAAAAGCGACCATAGCTCCCAAGCCACGAATTTCACCGATAGGAGTCGTATTGCCGGTTGCTTTTATCTTTTCAAGCCGAGTCTTCATTTGCTTGCCGATGCGGTTACTCCGCTCGCAGAGCTGCTCGTCCTCAATAATGTCGAGAACGGCATGAGCAGCGGCACAACTAACAGGGTTACCACCGTAAGTTGTCCCCAGTCCACCCGGATCAGGTGAATCCATCACTTCAGCTTTACCAATAACACCGGCAAGAGGATATCCCCCAGCCAGAGATTTGGCAACAACCAGTATATCTGGCTCGATGTCAGCATACTCCGTGGCGAAAATTTTTCCGGTACGGGCAAAGCCAGTTTGGATTTCATCGCAAATCAATATAATTCCATGCTGATCACAGAGACTGCGCAAGGCCTGAATGAAAGCTTTGGGCGCAATCTGAAACCCACCTTCACCTTGAACCGGCTCGATAATAATCGCGGCAACCTGCGATGCTGGAACATCAGCTTTGAAAAGAGCCTCTAAAGCTTTCAAACTATCCTCAATAGTGACGCCATACTGCTCCAGAGGAAATGGGACGTGATAGATACCCGCAGGCATGGGGCCGAAACCAGCCTTATACGGAACGGCTTTACCGGTTAGGCCCATAGTCAGCATGGAGCGACCATGGAAAGCACCCGTAAATGCAATAATAGAAGATCGCTGAGTACAGTGACGAGCAATTTTAACGGCGTTTTCTACCGCTTCTGCACCACTGTTTAAAAAAATTGTTTTCGCTTTACTTATGGGGGCGAGTTGATTGAGTCGTTCTGCCAGAGAAACGTAGGTTTCGTATGGGTTGATCTGAAAAGCGGTATGGACAAAGGCTTCACTTTGTTGCGCCGTCGCCGCCATGATCTTCGGGTGTCGATGACCGGTATTACAAACAGCAATGCCCGCAGCAAAATCGACATAGCGCTTTCCTTCAACATCCCAAAGCTCGGAGTTCTCAGCTTTGGCAACAAAAACCGAAGTCAATGAAGCAACGCCCCGCGGCAGTGCCGCATTACGGCGCTCCATTAATTCTGCATTTGACATAATTTTTCTCCGTAATTAGAAACCGTCTGCACGGTAAATTTAGTTTGCTTTTGCCCAGTTAACCAATCCTTTAGCTGAAAAAATTTCCATCAGTTCCACCGGAAGTGGAGCAAACTTGAATTCTTCATCGTTAACTGTAATCACTCCCCGTTCCAGACTGACGTCAACCGGATTTCCAGCCCGATATGCATCAACAACCTGAGGCATAACGATAATAGGGAGCCCCTGATTGACCGAAGAACGATAGAAAATCCGGTTGACCGATTTAACGATAACAGCTTTCACACCGGCGTGAGCCAGCCCAACCGCTGGATGCTCACGGGAACTGCCGCAGCCGAAATTTTCACCGGCAATAATCACATCTCCCGACTCGACCTTTTCACTGAAACTGTCATCAAACCCTTTAAACAGGTGAGGCATGATTGCTTCAGCATCGGCACTGAGTACCTGATAGGTCAGGTTCCCGGCAAACATTTGATCGGTATTCAGATTATCGACATCTGCATAATTCCAGACACCACGACTCCGGCGATTGTCTTTAGAGTCAATTACAACACTGCTACTTTGCTCTTTCGGGTAGGGGAACTTCCGACTGTCAGGTTCTAAAACAGGACTGGTAATCTTTCCTGAAATAGCAGACATCGCGACACAAGCTGGTGAAGCGAGATATATCTGCGCCTTCGGGTTTCCCATGCGACCTTTGAAATTACGATTCGCCGTAGAAATAATTGTATAATCGTCTGCAGGAATCCCCTGCCCGGTACCCAGACAAGGACCACAAGAAGCCGCAAGAACTATAGCACCAGCATTGATTAACTTGCCGAGTAAACCTTCTTCCAGCGCTTGCAGATAAATTTCCTGCGAAGCAGGTATCACCAGAAGCTGAAAACCGGGGCTGACTTTTTTGCCGTCAAGGATTTCAGCAGCGATACGAATATCCTCCAGCCGACCATTGGTGCAGGTTCCAATAAGCCCCATGTCGAGTTTGGTTCCCTGAACTTCGGAAACGGCTTTGACATTATCAACATGGTGGGGTGCAGCAACGAGAGGGAAGAGTTTATCCAGATCAATTTCTATTTCCCGCTCATAGGAAGCATCTTCATCGGCCCAAACCTGGTTTTCGATTTTCTCACCAAGAAATTCTGCCAACACCTCATCCGCTGGAAAAACTGCATTTTTGGCCCCCATTTCGGATGCCAGGTTGGTCAAGGTCATTCTTTGAGCCATCGAAAGGGTTTTGACACCTTCACCATGATATTCAATGCTCATGTAATTTGCCCCGGCAGAACCGATCATACCAATAATCCAGAGGGAAATATCTTTGGCGTAGACTCCGGGCTTCAGGCTGCCGTGCAGCGTGACCTTGAGCGATTCAGGGACCCGA
>JAMOPE010000073.1 GCA_027064785.1 Geobacteraceae bacterium | reverse complement strand
CATAAAAAAATAGTTTCCCTAGTGCCGGACTTGGATTAAACTGCAAGAAACGCTGTTTTATTAATTTGTGGAGGACCTATTTATGAGTGACAAGCCTATTTTAACCCGGAAAGAGAACCAGATTGGTTTTATTACCCTCAATCGCCCCGAAGCGATGAACACATTTACCCCTGAATTTGCTGATCAACTTGATCAGGCACTGTGGGATATGGAGAAGGCTGATGATGTTCGTGTGATCGTTATCAATGCTGCGGGTCAACATTTCTGTACCGGAATTTCTCTCGATCAGTTCAAAAATAAGAATTATCGGGAGTATCGTAAATTCCTCGATGGAATTGATGCTTTTTACCATACACTGGCCGATTTAAATAAACCGACAATTGCTTCGGTCCAGGGTTTTGCTCTCGCTAACGGTGCTGGCCTTTCTTTTGCCTGTGACCTGACTGTTGCTGCTGAAAGTTCTACTTTTGGGACAACTGCCATCAATGTTGGTCTGATTTGTCTTGGCCCTGCGGCACCAATGATCAAAATTATTGGTAAAAAGAAAACCATGGAAATGGTTTTGACCGGGGACATGATCAATGCTGCAGAGGCTGAAAAGCTTGGGTTGGTCAATAAAGTGGTTGCCGATGATGACCTTGAAGCCGAAACACTGAAGTTGGCTCAGAAACTGGTCGCGAAAAGTCCGATTGCACTACGTATCGGTAAAGAAGGGTTGCGACGTCTGGAGGATGTTCCATATCATCAGGGGCTTGAAAGTATGGATGATTTGTTCGCTGCGCTCTGTGCAACCCATGATGCTGAAGAGGGTGTCCAGGCATTTCTTGAAAAACGTAAACCGAATTGGAAAGAGCACTAATAACTTTTTCTACTTTCTCTTTGAGATCGTATTTCTGTACCGGGATGGGGCAACCCACTCGTTAAGGGGTGGGTTGCCTTTTTCCCGCAAAGCTTCTGTACTTTTGCTGCTATATAGTGGTAAAAGAATGCCCGAAATTGTCCGATGAGAGGCTCATGCCGCTTATTTAAACTGTCTGATGAGTGGCTGAACCGTAATGATTGATAATCTGCAGAGTTAAAGAATAAAAGATTATGCAACTTCTAAAAAGTCATAGAAAACAGCCGGCAGCGACTGATAAGCCGCCTGAGCAAGCTGCGTCACGAACAGCCGGGCTGGCAGAGACGTTTGAATCAGAGGATATCAAGAAGTTATTCTTCAATTATCTGATTGCGATACTGTGCATCGAAGGTTTGATCCTTTTTCTCAGCTACGTGAACCTGCTGGCAACGGATAGCAGCAGCTTCCCCTGGAAAGAGTATTTGTTTGCGACCTTCATTGCCCCGATAGCTGCGACATTTATCTTCGGTTTGATCCTCCTGATTTTTAATCGCTTCTTTTTTAACGAACCGCCGCCATCGATTGAGCATTCACGCTTGTCGTCACCCGGTTTCGGTTTGGGCAAAGGGGAGAGGATTGCGCTGTTTTTCCAGATTGTTCACCGTCTGCCGGTTCTGCTGAGTATGTTCCTGCTGATTATTGCGACCGGAATTGCTTATAAGCTCGATGCTATCGTTATTTACATGGCACAGGTTGGTGCATCAACAGCTCGCTATCTGTTTTTTACTCTGATCGGCTTGCTGGTTGCCGCTGCGATTGGAATTGTTGTCTGGATGTTTCTCGGTTATCGACTGCGTCAGAAATCGATGCAGAGTGGTCATCAGTACCGGATGCAGTTGATGGAGCAGTTCGGAATGGTGCTGCTTGAAGATGGGACAATGATCAATAAGGACGGGGAGATTGTCTACCAGCAGGAAGGTTCGTCCCAGATTCCCTACAGTGAGCAAGCTGAAGATGTTCAACTGATTGAAGAGGTGAATAGCGAGGACGACAAAGACGAATAGCGTCCTACCGCTGAATCAATTTCTAGTTTAATGTAGAAACAGCTGATATGCCGGATCATCGGTTTCCTCGATATAATGGTAGCCGAGGTTGTCGAAAAAGGCTTTCAGCTGTTTTTCGTTCTGGTCGGGGATTTCCAGGCCGATGAGAACCCGCCCGAATTCGCCCCCCTGACTGCGATAGTGAAACAGCGAGATATTCCAGTCTTTTCCCATGTCTGCAAGAAACTTTGTCAATGCTCCGGGTCGTTCCGGGAACCAGAAGCGGAACAATCGTTCACGATTTGCTTCGGCGGATCGACCACCGATCATGTAGCGCAGGTGGGTCTTTGCCAATTCGTTATCGGTGAGATCAATCGTTTTGTAGTCTTCGTCGTTCAACCGCCTGGCAAACTCTGTCCGGGCAGAACCGCTGCCGATTGAAACGCCGATAAATAACTGTGCCTGGCTGCGGTCAGCAAGGCGATAATTAAACTCGGTGATATCAACTTTTCCCATAATCGTATTGCAGAAATGTCGGAGTGCCCCCGATTTTTCGGGAATGGTGACAGCAAACAGAGACTCTCGCCCCTCACCGGTCTGGGTCCGTTCCGAAACGTAACGCAGTCGTTCAAAGTTCATATTTGCGCCGGAGTTAATAGCGACCAGGGTTTTCCCATCGAGGCTTTTTTGTTGTACGTATTGTTTCAGGCCCGCGATCGCGAGTGCCCCCGCCGGTTCAACGATTGAACGGGTTTCTTGGTAAATTGATTTAATCGCCCCGCATAGTTCGTCGGTTGTGACACGAATAATTTCATCGACATGCTGCCGACATAATTCAAAAGTGAGCTCGCCGATCTTTTGCACGGCAACACCATCAGCAAAGATTCCAACTGAATCGAGGGTGACCCGCTTGCCGTTTTGTAATGACTGATACATCGCGTCACTATCCACCGGTTCAACACCGATCACCTTGACGTCAGGAGAAAGAGCCTTGAAGTAGGCAGCGATCCCGGCGATCAAGCCGCCGCCACCGACCGGAACAAAAACGACATCAAGTTTTCCGGCACTCTGGCGCAACAATTCATCGGCGACAGTCCCCTGTCCGGCAATCACCAGCTCATCATCAAACGGGTGGATATAGGTCATTCCCGTTTCCTGCTGGATTTCACGACACCGTTCAGCCGCTTCTGAATAATTATCGCCGTAGAGGACGATTTCAGTACCGAACGCTTTAACGGCATCAATCTTGATCTGCGGGGTTGTCAGCGGCATGACGATCAGTGATTTTAACCCGAGTTTCTGTGCTGAAAAGGCAACACCCTGGGCATGATTTCCCGCCGAAGCGGCAATAATACCCCGGCCTTTTTCTTTGTCGGATAGATGAGCAATTTTGTTGTAGGCCCCACGCAGTTTAAACGAAAAAACCGGTTGCAGGTCTTCACGTTTCAGGAGTATCCGGTTGTTGAGTTCTGCAGACAGCCCCGTTGCTTCTTCAAGGGGTGTTTCGATAGCTGCTTCGTAGACCTTAGACGTTAAAATTTGCCGGATAATCTCTTGCATCACTTTGTCCTGTGGGTAATGTGTCAAAATTGTTGAACACCGCGTTTATATAATCAATGGCAGTGATTCTGCAAGAAATGATATAGTAACTGCTATGAAAAAACTCCATGTTTTTAGCTATCGAGAACGTGCTCAAGCAGCAATGATTCAGGAAATACTGACCAACGAGGGGATTCATTGTTTACTGCGCAACGATCAGTTGTCATCAGCGTTGGGAGAAATCCCCTTTGTCGAATGTTATCCGGAACTCTGGGTTGTCGATAACGATGTTTTTCCACGGGCCAGAAAATTACTCGATGGCTGGTTGAATGATAGCGGTAATAGTGATAAACCATGGATTTGTCAGGCGTGTGGTGAGCAGAGTGATGGAAATTTTGGTGCCTGCTGGTCA
>JAMOPE010000072.1 GCA_027064785.1 Geobacteraceae bacterium | reverse complement strand
GAGTGAGAAGGTGGCCGGAGGTCGGATGAGGGGGGAATGTTATGAAAAGAAATTTAGGTTATTCCGGGGACATGTACTCCGCTACGTGTCCCCGGAATAACCGGTATTCCGGAATAATCTGTTCGAATAACCGGAATAACCGTTCCGAATAATCGGTATTCCGGGACAAAGATAAATATTCTTGTTTTCTGTGGGACAAAAGACTAATGGCGTTGTTACAGATCAAAAATTTAACGGTCGAGTTTGGTAGTGAGAAAAACCCTTTCCGCGCAGTCGATAATGTTTGCATGGAAATTGATAAGGGTGAAGTTCTCGGTGTCGTCGGTGAGTCAGGTTCAGGAAAGTCGGTGACAGCCAAAGCCGTCATGGGACTGATTGACTGGCCGGGCCGGGTCAGTGCCGATGAGCTCGATTTTGATGGACAGGATCTCCTGTCTCTTCCTGATAAGCAACGACGTAAGATCACCGGTCGTGATATTGCGATGATCTTTCAGGAACCGATGACCAGCCTTAATCCCTGTTTTACCACCGGCTACCAGATTGCTGAAGCTCTTAAGGTCCACGAAGGGGGGAGTCGGGCAGAGCGTCATGCCCGGGCACTGGAACTGCTGGAGCAGGTCGGTATCCCCGATCCGCCGGCCCGTCTCAAGGCATTCCCCCACCAGCTTTCGGGTGGTATGAGCCAGCGGGTCATGATCGCGATGGCAATTGCCTGTAATCCGCGCCTGTTGATTGCTGATGAGCCGACAACGGCTCTTGATGTCACAATTCAGGCCCAGATCATCGACCTGCTTCTCAATCTGCAAAAGCAGCGGCAGATGGCGTTGCTTCTGATTACTCACGATCTGGCGCTGGTTGCTGAAGCGGCTCACCGGATTGTCGTTATGTATGCCGGTCAAGTCGTAGAGGTGGGAAAAGTCCCTGCTATTTTTGATGCGCCGCAACATCCCTATACTGCCGCTTTGCTCGAAGCCTTACCTGAACGTTCCGCCGGAGCTGATCGTTTAAAAACAATCCCCGGTGTGGTTCCCGGTCAGTTTGATCGTCCGACCGGTTGTTTACTGAATCCGCGTTGCCAGTTTGTCACCGAGCGGTGCCGGACAGAGGCGCCACCGCTGGTCACGGCTGCTGATGGTCGTCAGGTTCGTTGCCATACCCCACTGGATGCAGAAGGAAAGCCACAACAATGAGTAGCCCGAAGAATCTGATTCTTGAAGCGAAAAACCTGACCCGTTATTACGAAGTTTCTCAGGGAGCATTCAGGCCGACTGCCATTGTCAAAGCTCTCGATGATGTCAGCTTTCAAGTCGAAGCAGGGAAGACTCTTGCTGTGGTTGGGGAGTCAGGGTGTGGAAAATCAACACTGGCCCGCCAGATTACGATGATCGAGCGACCGACCAGTGGTGAGCTGCAATTCGATGGTTTCGATCTGGTCAATATCTCAGATTCGGATCGGAGGCTTGCCCGACAACGGGTACAGATGATTTTTCAGAATCCCTATGGTTCTCTGAATCCGCGCAAAAAAATCGGTACGATTATCGGCGAGCCATTGGTCATCAACACAACCATGAGCAAGGAAGAACGCGAGGAGCGAGTTCGGGGGATTATGACCAAGGTCGGTCTGCGCCCTGAGCACTACAACCGCTATCCCCACATGTTTTCGGGTGGTCAACGCCAGCGGATCGCAATTGCCCGGGCATTAATGCTTGAACCAAAGCTGGTGGTTGCCGACGAGCCGGTTTCTGCCCTTGATGTTTCGGTTCAGGCGCAGGTGTTGAATCTTCTCAAGGATATCCAGCAGGAAATGACCCTGGCATTTCTGTTTATCGCTCACGATCTATCGGTCGTCCGCTATCTCGCCGATGATGTCATGGTGATGTATCTGGGCAGGGTTGCAGAATATGGTGAGTCGGAACCGATCTTTAAAAATCCCCGCCATCCTTATACTCAGGCTCTGCTGGCATCAACTCCTCACCTGAAAGCCGAAAATCGCAAAGAGCGGGTGATTCTGTCGGGTGAATTGCCGTCACCGCTGGCACCCCCTTCGGGCTGTGTCTTTCATACCCGTTGCCCTTATGCTAACGACCGGTGTACTGCTGAGATTCCGGTTCTGCTTGATCTGGATGGCAACCGCAAGATTGCGTGTCACGGAGTGGAAGAAGGGCGGTTGTAAATGGGATCGGACAGCCTATGCTTGACGATCTAATATTTGCCGCAACAATTACCACCCCCATTTTCTGTATCCTCGGGCTGGGAATTGTTTTCAAGCGAATCGGTTGGATCTCCGATGAGTTTGCCCGTCTCGGTTCCAATCTGGTTTTTAAAGTTACACTTCCCTGTCTGCTGTTTGTCAAACTGGTCAAAACTGACTTTCGCCACGATCTGCCGATTACGCTGGTTGTTTATGCCCTGATTGCGACTGTTGCTGTATTTCTGATCCTTGACCGGATTCTCAGCCCCCGCTTGCAAACGGTTTCAGACCGGGGTGTTTTTGTTCAGGGTGCGTTTCGCAGCAACATGGGGATTATCGGTCTTGCTTTCTGTCTGAGTGCTTTTGGCGAGGGAGTTGTTGCAACGGCATCGATCTATCTGGCTGTTATGACAACCGTGTTCAACATCCTTGCAGTTTTGACCTTGACTCGCCACCGGTCAGATGTTGGCTCACGGGGAGAGCTCCTGCCGGTTCTGCTGGGAATCGCGAAAAATCCATTGATCCTGGCAATCACCGCTGGTGTTGTTATCTCTCTCCTTGGTCTTCGCGTTCCGACAATCCTCCTCGAAACCGGAGGATATTTTGCCCGCATGACGTTGCCGCTGGCATTATTGTGCGCCGGGGCATCGATCCGTTTACAGGAATTTCAGACATCTCCGCCGTTGTACTGGGCGGTTACGGCAAAGCTGTTGTTTGTTCCGCTGATCATCACCGGCGGCGGAATTCTTATTGGTTTGCGGGGTGAGGAGCTGGGAGTCCTCTATCTGATGTGTGCTGCCCCGACAGCTGCGGCAAGTTATCCGATGACTCAGGCGATGGGTGGAAATCACCATCTGGCAGCCGCAATTATCGCAGCAACCTCATTGGCGTCACTTTTGTTTACCACTCTGGGGATTTTCCTGTTGCGCAGTTTTCAATTGATCTAAGAGCTTTTGCTCTTCGCCCGCAGGTGGGATCTTCACCATTTCATTAATGGCGGAGATATGAGATGAGAGCTTCTTCAAGGGTGGGATAGCGGAATTTATACCCAGAATCCTGCAACTTTTCCGGCAGCACTTTTGTGCTGGATAACAGGAGTTCTTTGGCCATTTCTCCCAACAGTAGATTTGCCAGCACGGCAGGGAGTGGAAGAACTGTCGGACGGTTAAGGAGACTCCCCAGTGCTTTTGTCAGGGTCTTATTTGTCACCGGATTGGGCGCTACAATATTGACCGGGCCACTTAACTGTTCATTCTCTAAAATATGCTTGATTGCACCGGCAATATCATCGATTGCGATCCAACTGATAACTTGTTTCCCATTGCCGATAATTCCACCGAATCCCAATTTGAATGGGGGTAACATCTTTTGTAACGCTCCGCCGTTGCGACTGAGAACCATGCCGAGCCTGAGGTTGACAACCCTGATTCCTGCTTGTTCTGCTGCAGCGGTTGCTTCCTCCCATTCTTTGCAGACGGCGGCAAGGAAACCGCGTCCTTTCTCACTTTTCTCAGTGAGTGTTACGGCGGGACGGTGGCCATAAAAGCCGACAGCAGAGGCCGTTATAAATACCTTGGGCCTGTTCTCCAGCCGAGCAAAATATTTAGCCAACAAGGTGGTTCCGGCGACTCTGCTCTCTCTT
>JAMOPE010000071.1 GCA_027064785.1 Geobacteraceae bacterium | reverse complement strand
TGAGAGTACCCCCGAGTTTGGTGACCGGCGTAGCTATCAGATGGATCCTGCCAACCGCCTTGAAGCCTTGCGTGAGGCAAATCAGGACGTTGCCGAAGCAGCCGATTTTTTGATGGTGAAACCGGCGCTGGCTTACCTCGATGTCTTACGTGAGCTGAAAGATAACTTCGACCTGCCGCTGGTTGCTTACAACGTTTCAGGTGAGTACAGTATGGTGAAAGCCGCTGCTGAAAAAGGCTGGATTGATGGTGATCGGGTGATGATGGAGACACTGGTCGGGATGAAGCGGGCCGGTGCTGACCTGATTATTACTTATCACGCGAAAGAGGCGGCTCAGCTGCTGAACAAGTAATTTTTTTTGTAACTGCTTTGATGGAGTGGAAGGGCTATCGGTTTGTGGTAGCCCTTTCGTGTTTTTTATGATGCCAGAATATTTTGTCGATCAATTAGCCAACGGGGTGCGTCTGGTGACGGTTCCCATGCCCCATCTCCATTCGACCGAGCTGATTTGTTCCATGGCGGTCGGTGGCCGCTGTGAATCACCGGAACTGGCGGGAATATCACATTTCCTTGAACATATGATTTTTCGTGGGACGGCAGAATATGCCACCAGCACCGAGTTGGAGCGGGCGTTTGAGGCGATTGGCGGTTCAGTCAATGCTGTGACAGACGCCGAAACGACCTGTTTCCATTCACGGATTCATCCCGATTACCTTGCCGATGGGGTTGCGCTGTTCGCCTCGATGTTATTGCGGCCAAAATTCAACGACATTGAGACCGAACGGAAAATTATTCTTGAGGAGGCGCGGGAAGATTTCAATGAGGAGGGAGCACAGGTCAACCTTGACAACCTGATGGTTGCCCTTTTCTGGCCCGATCACCCGCTGGGGAAATCACTGATCGGCTCGACCGAAACATTGCAGAAGATTGATCGTGACCGCCTTGAGGCTTATTACCGGGCATGGTACCTGCCGCAGAATTTAGTTATTTGTGCCTGTGGCCCCCTGAAACAGGACGAATTTGTCTGTATTGCAAACGATGAATTTGGCGACTGGACAGCAGGCGAAACACTCCCGATTCTACCCGCCCCGGAAGTCGTTACGACCCAACCTGAGAGCTGCTGGGTTTATGATTCTGATTCACAGGTGAGTCTGCAGCTGGCATTTCGGTTGCCGGGACGGCAGGATGAGCGGACGTTGTCAATCCGGCTGCTGCGGCGGATCTTGTCGTGGGGCGGTGGTGCGCGATTGTCGTTGCGGCTGCGTGAAGAGCTAGGCCTCACCTATTCGGTTGAAGCAAACTGTTCGTTATTGAGTGATACCGGTTACCTGGCTATTGACCTTTCGGTTGCGCCAAAAAATTTAGTTGCAGCAATTACTGAGTTGTTCAAGGTGCTGGCTGAACTGTGTCAGCAGCTTGTTCCGGATGATGAATTGGCCGCAGTTGTTCGCAGTTACCTGTTTGATCTTGAATTCTCCCGCGATCAAAGTGAAGCCATGGCGGTACGCTATGGCTGGGGATTGCAGGCGGACTATGTCCGGACACTGGAGCAGGATTGCCGTGAGCTGCAACAGCTGACAGCGGAACAACTGCGTCAGGTCGCACGTGATTTCTTTCGATCGGAAGAAGCGAAGCTGGTGGTCGTTGGGCCGTGGACGGATGATGGTCGGCAACAAATTGAACAGCTGCTGAAGAGTCCTGATCTGTTGAGAAGTCTTAGTTGATCCGTACCGTTTTATAGAGGAAGTTTTTAAAACGGAAAAAGTTCTTTTTTTCTTCACTTGATTCATCTGCCGGATCACAAGCACACAGCAGACGTGCCAGCTTTGGCATTGTTGTCGCCCCTTTAGCGCGCCCTTTTTCGATCAGTTTGATGACGACATCACGAGTCAGTTCCTGATTTGCGTAGGGCTGATAAATTGCTTCCCAAAAATTAATCTCTGCCGCTAAAAACTGTTTCAATAATTCCCCTGCCTGTTGATCTGCAATTATGTTGCGGCCGCTTTTATCTTTTCCCATCGGCAAGCCCGTTTGTGGCTGAATTGCCCGCTCAATTTCATTTTGACCGATAATCTTACTCTGCCGAAATAGCATGGCACGCAGCAGAATACTCCGTAGCTCTCGGATATTCCCGGTGTAATGGTGTTGCTGCAGCAGTTTTTTTGCGTCGGTGTTGAGAACCGGAACGTCGCCTGCGTCCTGCTCCGGGTGATAAGCGTGGAATAATCGTCCAAGAAAGTGGACAGCAAGGTCGGGGATATCTTCACGGCGCAGGTTGAGCGATGGGACTTCAATAATCAGCTCAGATAATCGGTGGTAAAGATCTTCCCGGAATGAGCCTTCGGCAATCAGCTGTCGCAGGTCACGGTTGGTTCCGGCGACCAGTAAGACCTGTGAATGGCGGGTGATATTTTCACCGAGGCGGACAAACTCGCCGCTATCAAGAAAACGCAGTAACTGGACTTGAGTTTTTGGATCGGCATCGCCAATTTCATCGAGAAAAACGACTCCACCGTGGGCCTCTTCAAAAATGCCACGACGATCACTATGGGCTCCAGTAAATGCCCCACGTTTGTGGCCGAACAGCTCCGAATAGGTTAACTCACCGCTGTACGCAGCAATATTGGTCTTTTTCAGTGGTAGTGTGTCGTGAGTGGACATTAGCTTGCGGTAGATCTGGTTGAGCTGAGTAAACAGGTTGTTGAAGAGAAACTCTTTTCCAGCCCCTGTTTCACCGGTGATGAGAATCGATGGCAGCCCGAGAAATTCCCCTTTGTCGGGCATTTTCTGCTTTTTCCACAGGACAATTCGCTGGCACAGTGGCGGGCTGATCGTCTGGATGGTGTCGATAATTTCCTGAGCTTTGGCCGAATTACCAATGATATTTCCCAGTTTGTACGATGTGATATTGGGGTCTTTGTAGTCAACATCCCGGCGTAGCCGATCAATCTCACTGGTGAGCTGTTCGAGTTTCTGCAGAATTGCCAGGTGGTGACCAATCATTCGCTCGATGATCAGCAGAATCCGCCGGTGTTCATTCGTGAAATAGTGGGGGCGGAGGCTGTCAAGACAGATGACAGCCAGAACCTCACCATCGTGGATAATCGGCACCGCAATTTCGCTGCGGATTGCTTCGGTGACAGGTTGATAAAACTCATTGGTATGTTCCATGTCGAGGCTGTCGACAAGAATTTCAGCCTTAGCCGTTGTCGCCGCCAGCCCTGACAGGCTCCGCTCTTCGGGTGGAAGCTCCTGTCCTCCGACCCGTAATGGTGGAATATGTTGTTTCAGCCAGTCACGATTCTTTGCTCCAATCAGATGCCCCTGGGTGTCTTCGACGAGTAACCACCGTTCCCCCTCATGCTCACGGATCAGCGCGATACTGCCGGTATCAGCCCCGATCAGCTGGGTTGCCTTGGAGAGAACCCGGTGAAGAAATGGTTTCAGGCTGTCATTCGACTGCTGAAGTAAATCACGGATTTCTGAAAGCACCTGAACTTCTAAGTGCTCGTCACCGATTTCCTGAACGACCCGCTGGGCCATTTCGGCATGAGCGTCGAGGAGATCACGTTCAAACGGGCTGAAGCGGTAGCGTTTTTTGGTATAATAGTTGACCAGACAGATCATCCGTCGGGTGCGTTTATCGTAGCGGGGAACCATGTAGAGCGACTTTAGCCCCAGTTCCTCCGTGAGATAGGGTTTTTGCAATGTTTCAGCAGCAAGATCTGAAATATAGAGGGGGGCGAGTAAGCTATCATCAACAATGACGCCGGCTCGGTCGATAAACCTCGACAGGAGGGACTCTCCCGGGGTCAGGTTTATTAATCGTTCTTCTTCATAGAGCT
>JAMOPE010000070.1 GCA_027064785.1 Geobacteraceae bacterium | reverse complement strand
TGTTCTGCACATGGAGCAGCGCCATTTTAGCTCCTGTACCGGTGCCGCAGGGCGAACGATCGGCCTGTCCTGAGCCGAAAATCACAACATTGCGTGGCGGGTCGGTTTCTTCATAGATTTCGACCAAATCGGCCCGACCTCCCTCCAGCCGGACCGCAGCGTGGATTTTTCCGGCCGGAGCATCAAGAATAACCTGTTGCGCTTACTCACTCGACTACCGATCAACTTGAGCATTTTTCGCAGATCTTCCTCGTTGTTTACCATCCATGCCTTTTTTTCCTGCATGCTTTTCCCCGGGATATAGGGCAGTCCGCTGGTAACAACCCGGGTCGGTTGGCCAGCTATATGTGTGTCTATGGTCGTGATGATACGATTCACATTCATAAGCCCTCACCTCGTCGATAAGGGGAGCAGGTCTGCTCCAAGTGAGTATCTGAGTTTTGGCAACCAGACGACATTTGTCCCAACGAGAAAACACACGAGCAGCAAAGGGAAAGTGTTTAACAGATAAGAGCAGTTCTCCATATCAAAGGTCCATGACTGAGGACAAGCCGCGATGTAAACCGACCAAGCTTGTAACTTTTCTTATTCCCAGCAGTGCTCCATCCACATAGGGTAGAGCACTTGTTCCGGCTTCATGCCTTATTACCAACTTTTGGTCGGGCATACCAAAGATCGCATCAAGCGAAAGCACGTAACCTGGAAGGCGAACTGCGTGAACCTGGGTTCCATTGAGGCGGGCCCCGCGGATTCCTTCGGGACCCTGACTTTGATCATGAGGGACATCAAGCTGGGATTCTCTGATTTTGGAGAGGCGATATGCCAGCTCCCTTGCTGTCCCACTCGGAGAGTCAATTTTAGTGGAGCTGGCGTAATCAATTATCTCCCAATGGGGAATATGCTTAGCCGCCATTTCTGAAAACTTTTGAAAAAGTACTGCGGTAAGCGAGAAATTGCCACAGGCCAGCACCCCTTTGCCCACTGCTTGTGCGACTTCATCGATTTCCTGATAGTCGTCCTCTCTCAAACCGGACGTTCCCACCAGAACATGGCAACCCTGTTGAAGTGCCAGCAGTATGTTGGCCTTGGCTACATCGGGTTTGGTGTACTCAATAAATACCTCCGGACGAGTAAGTAACGCTTCAGCTACTGTTGCGGAGAGAAGGGTCGTATTGTCTGCCTGGCCGATAACAGAACCAAGTGGTTTTCCAGCGTGAGACCTTGATACTGCGCTGACCAATTCCAAATCTGGTGCTGAATATATTCCTTGCGCCAAAGCGGATCCCGCCCAGCCAGTGGCACCTGCCAGACATACGTTAATATTCATGGCTAACTTTCACTCCCCACATTGATGAAGGGATAACTGAGTTGCTTATACATATCCCTGATAAGGGCGTTGCTCCAGGGCAGAAAAGACATAGTTAATCATCGTGTTAAAATCAAAAACGGGCAGTCCTACTGCTTCCTGTACAGCATATGCATAAGGGGGCATATTGGAACATTCGAGCAAGATTGCTTTGATAGAAGGATCACTTGAGACTAATTTTTTCGCCTGTCCAACAATCTCATCCCTGGCAATATCAGTATCAAGAACTCCGGTTTCGGTTATGAATGCACCATAAAAGTTCTCAGTCTCCTCCATGCCCAAAACCACAACCGTCGACGCATCAATCCCAGTAGCCTCAAAATGTCTTGCAGTGAGGTTTTGTCCCTGAGCGGTTAATATTCCAACCTTTTCATTTTTGCGCAACATCCGGTGAATAAACGGTACCTGCAATAGGCTGGACAGCATGACTGGAACCGGCAAGGCTTCGGCCAGTTGCTCTTGGAACAGAGCCATAAAACCACAATCGCTGGTGATTGCCCGGACACCCTGCTGAATCAGTTCAAGCCCAGCGTCAATAAAGGGTTGAGCCAATTCCGGATCCCGTTCGAAAATCAGACGATGAGATGATGCAGACTTAACCGTCTTATATATAACCGGAAAGGGGTAAGACGTTGCGTTTGCGACATCTCCCGGTGCCAGTGGTAGCATTGCGTCCAGTAAGAGAATGCCGATTGCTTGACCTGCGCTGTATTGACCTTTTTCCACACGATAGATCATCTTGACCTTCCTTCTCATCTGAGTTGTTCATAAAAATTGGATAGCAATTATAAAGCGTTATAACGCTGATACTTAAGTTAAGCGTTTAGCAATTAAATTATCTTTTAGCATGGAGAGGCTGTTTCAAACCCATACCGATAGGCATCATTTGGATCAGAAATAAATTGGTGAAACCCGGTAATATAGGCGTTTCCTGTAATTTCCGGGATTATTCCCATGGTGTCACCGATTCGGGTTTCCTGAATGATTTTGCCAATAAATTCTGTTCCGAAAATACTTTGATACGGATAGATCTCGTCTACGGCTAATTGTCTGCCATGATGCAGAAACGCCATTTTGGCCGAAGTGCCAGTGCCGCAAGGGGACCTATCAATCTGACCGGCACCAAAAACCACTACATTTCTGGCCGGCTCCGTATTTTGGTAAATTTCTGTCAATGCAACAATACCAGCGAGGCCTGTAGCAGGATGGGTGATATGTACTTTTTGATTCACTGCTTCACGAATGGCAATGCCAAGTTTTTTAAGTTCATCCAAGTGGCATGGCTCAATCGTCAAGTTCAAATCCTCTACATTGACAAGAGCAAAATAATTGCCACCATAGGCGATATTAACAGTAATATTTCTAAGCGGGGGGATGTCTACTTGAATCTTCGTGACCCAAAAGGCGGGCTGGTTTTGAATGGTAACTTGTTGAACCTGCCCCTGCTCATTGATAATTGCTTTGCTGTGAATCATTCCTGCTGGGGTGTCCAAGCAAATCAATGCCTCATTCTGCCCCGGATTCACTGTTACCATCCCGGTTTCCAAAAGTGCAGTCACCACCCCCATGGAGCCATGACCGCACATATTAAGGTATCCGCCACCATCCATAAAGATAACCCCGGCATGGGCCTCGGAGTTACAGGGCTCAGTGAGCACAGCACCAAACATATCCTGATGTCCCCGAGGTTCATGCATGACCATCTGGCGGAGATGATCACGATTGATGGACATCCACTGTTTTTTTTCCATCATACATGATCCAGGAATGGATCCTATTCCTGACATAACAATTCTGGTGGGTTCACCTTGTGTGTGAGTATCCACAGTTGTTATCATATTGGTAAATTTCATCATCGTGTTTCCTTAAAGATAACCGAACATTTTAGGAAGCCACATAACAACATCGGGACAATATGTCAGAAAGAGAAGAACCAAGATGACGGCCACGAGAAAAGGAAGCAGTGCCACAGAAACAGTTTCTATGGAGCGTTTTCCAATATTGGCAGCCACAAATAGACACATCCCCACTGGCGGAGTAGCTAGACCGATGACAAGATTGAGGACCATGAACGCGCCAAAGTGCAGAGGATGAACACCGATTGATTTCATGAGCGGCAAAAAAACAGGGGTCATGACCAGCATGGCCGGTATTACATCCAAGAACATGCCAACGATTAAAAGAACGACATTGACCATTAATAAAATGATGATTTTGTTATCCGTCAGCGACATGATCAGCTCCGAAATTTTATCGGGGAACATCTCGATGGTCAGAATGTATGAAAACAAAGCTGCGGTGCCGAGCAAAATCATCACTCCACCTGTTGTAATGGCACTCTGGATAAAAACTTGCAGTAAGACCTTAGGTTTGACGACGCTTCTGCGTATGAATGCAGCAACAATGAAGGCATAAAAAGCAGCGATGGCCGCAGATTCTGTCGGCGTCGCCAGCCCTCCTACAATACCACCCAAGATAATTACAGGCATCATCAAGGCCATTGCAGCATTTTTGCCGGCGATGAATATTTGCTTCATCGAAACCTGATTTTCCAAACGTGGCAGATTTAATTTTTTCGCTTTGCAAGCAATAACCAGCATCTGCGATAACCCCAACAAAATACCTGGTATCACACCAACCAGAAATAATGCTCCTACCGACATTCCTGTCATTGATGCATAAACGAGAAAAGGAATACTCGGAGGGATTATGGGCCCCACGGTCGAGGATATAGCCGTGACTGCACAGGTAAAATCCTCATCATATCCATCTTTGACCATGCCTGGAATCAGGATGGAACCAACCGCCGCAGTATCGCTTACACCAGCCCCCGTCATGCCGGCAAAAATCATGGATATCAAGACGTTAGCATGGGCTAGTCCGCCTCTGACATGACCTACAATTAATTTACAAAAGTCCACCAACTCTTCGGTGAGATTGGCTGCATTCATCAAATTACCAGCCAGAATAAATAGCGGTATAGCGGTCAGCAAAAAAGAATCCATACCGGTAAACATTTTTTGAGCAACCAAAATAAACGTAATATGATTAATGAGCACGTAAACAACTGCCGGAACTCCCAATGCAAAGGCAACAGGAATGCCTGTGAATGCCAGAATCAAAAACAAGGCAAAGAGAAGATAAATCATGGAGTTAATTCCTTTCTGCGGGGTCTGGAAACAAGCTGAGTAAATTTCTCAGGATATCCGACAGAACATAGGGAATCATGATAGCTCCACCCACGGGAATGGCCAAATAGGGATAAAACATGGAAATCTGCATACCCAAAGAGGTTTGATTCAGATTCCGTACGCTGATTGCTACACCTCCGATAACCATGACGATCAAAAACAAGCACAGCATTGCATTACCCGCAAAATTCAACCAAACCCAGGACACGGATGTCATGCGTGTTTTTAAAAATGTGATAGACACATGCTCTCTGGCACTAAAAGCCACAGCCGCACCTAGCATAGACATCCAAACCATGCTGTAGCGCACCAGCTCCATAGTACCCATATAGGTTTTGCCAACAAGATATCGACCAAATACATGAAAAACGACCAATGACATAATCAGCGCCATACTAAAAGCCAACAAGTAGCGGAGTGCCACATCCAGGTATTTCAGTCCACAACTGAGCGTAAGATAAATTGCATTGAGTGATTGTTGGGATTTAGACGACATAGAAACCTTCCTTTTTTGACTGTTTGAGCAATAAAACAGTAGACCGTCATCAAGCAAACTCATTTTGATTTTGGTGAATTGTTTTTTGAATCAACGATCAGCCCAATTATTAGCAGAACAACGCTATATAGCACTATAAAGTGAAATTACCCGCAGCAAGCTGCGGGTAATTTCACTTTATTCTTTAATAATCTTTTCCAGCGGCTCTGATTTCTTTGACAATAGCTTCCCATTCAGGGTGTTCTTTGAAAACGTCATCATACACACTTTGAGTCGCTTTCATCATCGATTCGATGTCTGGATGATAGACCACTTCCATCCCGTGTTCGATAGCCAATTTCAGGTGTTTGTCCTCCCCTTTACGGTACACGCTACGACCGTATTTACCGGCTTCAAAAGCTGCTTTTCTGAGTGCTTTTTGATCCTTTTCAGAAAGTTTTGCAAAAGTTTCGGGGCTGGTGAGAATCATGGTGCCAGCCCAGATATGTTGAGTTATGGTGATATATTTTTGAACTTCAGCAAGAGACCTTGCAGTGATAACCCAATTAGGATTGGACTGACCATCAACAACACCGGTCGAAAGGGCTGTGTAAAGTTCGGCGTAGGCAATTGGAATGGGATTTGCGCCCAGAGCTTTCATGACAGCAACGCGCATTGGAGATTCAATAGTTCGCATTTGCAATCCCTTGAAATCCTTCACGCTTTTGATGGGGTGCTTGGAGTTGGTAATATTGCTGTTACCATCTACAGAATAAGCCAATCCCATCAAACCTGACTTTTTATCCATATCAAGCAGTTTTTTACCAATAGGACCTTCGATTACAGCATCTAAATGCTTAACGTTTTTAAATAAAAACGGAAGTTCGAGTAAGTCTACGCGAGAATCAAAAGCACCGATAGGGCCCATGGTGACCAGACCTATTTCGATAAGTCCATCCCTGACACCTTCCAGAATTGCACGGTCATCACCAAGTTGCATTTGAGGGAAAATCTTTATTTTGATGCGGCCATCGGTATATTTTTCGACCAGCTCCTGGAATTTCAGGGCTGTAGCTTGATACGGACCTTCGGGATCAGGTTTAACACAGTGAGCGAGTTTAAAGGTTTGAGCCTGGGCGATTGGGGTAAGCCATGCCGTACATACGACTACAGCTAAAAGAATAACCAGATAATGCTTCATTGTGCGTGCCATATCGTTTTCCTCCTCAGTGCTAAGGGTTGTTGAAATATACCTCATTGATAAACATGGTTTTTACTTCAAAAAAGTGTCGAATTTTCCTCCTTTCACAGAGACACATAAGCCGGAGTGTTGAAAAGTTTCAAACGAGCCACCCCCATAGCAGGCTATCGCTTAATCAAAATAGTAGAATTCTACGATTCAATAATACGTAACAAAGTGTCGTTTCGCAAAGCGGAACGACACTTTGTTTTCTCTAAATATCGAACTTAATTCCTTGAGCCAGAGGCAGAGTTTTCCCATAATTTATAGTGTTAGTCTGCCGACGCATATAGCCTTTCCAGGCATCAGAGCCTGATTCACGACCGCCACCGGTCTCTTTTTCACCACCAAAAGCACCACCGATCTCGGCACCTGAGGTACCAATATTGACATTAGCGATACCGCAATCGGAACCGACCGCAGAGAGAAATTCCTCAGCCTCAAGAAGGTTCTCAGTGAAGATGGCTGAAGAGAGTCCTTGAACAACATTGTTATGCAGTTCAATAGCATTGCTTACGTCACCACTATATTTAATAAGATACAGAATTGGAGCAAAGGTCTCTTCCTGAACAATTTCATAACTGTTCTCAGCTTCAACGACAGCGGGATTGACATAGCAACCAGATTCGTACCCTTTTCCCTCAAGAACCTCACCCCCCTGGATCACCTTGCCGCCTTCCCGAACCACTTTTTCCAATGCCAGGGAAAAATCGGTTACCGCCATTTTATCAATCAGAGGTCCAACGTGGTTACCTTCATCAAGGGGATCTCCGATTTTCAAACCACGATAGGCCTTAACAATCGCTTCTTTAACTTTGTCATAAATGGATTCATGAATGATCAAGCGACGGGTCGAGGTACAGCGCTGTCCCGCCGTTCCTACTGCACCAAAAACCATCGCCGGAAGTGCCACTTTAAGATCAGCATGGGGCGTCAGGATAATAGCGTTGTTCCCGCCGAGCTCAAGAATTGATTTACCAAATCGCCTAGCGATAATTTCTGCACCATGACGACCAACTTCCGTTGATCCAGTAATTGAAATCAAGGGAACCCGCTTATCATTCAGCAATTTCTCACCAATGGAGGAGCCGCGACCGACGACGAGGGTGAATAACCCCTCGGGCAGATCGTTAGATTTAATGACTTCAGCGAGGATATTCTGGACAGCAATGGCGGTCAAAGGAACCTTGGATGATGGCTTCCACAGGTTGGTATTGCCACAAATGGTAGCAATCATGGCATTCCACGACCATACCGCAACAGGGAAGTTAAAAGCACTGATGGTTCCAACAATCCCGAGAGGATGATACTGGTCGTACATCCGGTGATTTTCTCGTTCAGAGACAGTAGTCACACCGTAAAGCTGCCGGGATTGACCGACTGCGAGGTCACAGATATCGATCATCTCCTGAACTTCACCTTTACCCTCCTGGAGGGATTTCCCCATTTCATAGGAGACCAGAGTTCCGAGGGCATCTTTGTATTTGCGCAGCTCTAATCCAATCTGCCGGACAACTTCACCCCGTTTTGGAGCGGGGACTTTGCGCCACTGCTTAAAAGCTTCATTGGCTTTGGCGACCAGTTTGTCGTAGTCAGCTTCAGAGGCGAGATAAACGCTGGCAATATGTTTACCATCAACGGGGGAGACAATCTTCAATTCGCCCTGATCGGTTGTGCTGTTCCACTCCAATCCTGTTGAGGCTCCGAAGTTCCTCTCTTTAATGCCAAGCTCTTTTAAAAAATCCATGCTAAATACTCCTTTTATTCATATGCAAAATCAGTGAAAATTTAAAACCGCCGCTGGGCAAAATGGTATAATCGCGCGCCAACCTCATAATAGAGTCCCCGCAGAATCCGACTAGAAATATCCTCCTGGTTTGTCAGTGGCAACGGGATACATTCGGCTGACTCAGTGCGTGTATACTCCGCTAAAAGCTTACCAAACATGGTCCCAGGACCGATACCACGACCATTGTAACTGGTCACAGTGATCATCCCCTTGTCGAACATATGGAATCTAGGGATATTGTCGGTCGTCATCCGGATAATTCCATCCCAGGCGTGTTCCAGTTCAATTGGACCAATCTGTGGAAATACCTTCTCGACAGAGCGTAAAGTCCAGTTTTTGTGTAAATTATAGGCACCATTTCTTGCCTGACCAACGCTCCCAACAATAAGACGACCATCCCGATCGAGTTTATACGAGGAGAGAATCAGATTGGTATCCCAGGCAGGTTGCCCACCGGGAAGGATGGTTTTACGCACCGACTCAGGCAGTGGTGGAGTAGAGAACTGGAAATAGTTGAATGGAATCATCGATTTTTTCTGGTTCTTGAAAGCGCGATCCGGATAGCCCTGTGTTGCGACAATGACCCACTTTGCAGAAAGAGTTCCACCGGGTGTTTTTAGCTGCCAGGTATCACCATTTCGGTTAAATGATGTCACCGGAGAATTGACAAACAATTGTGCTCCAGCTTTTGTTGCCGCATCAGCAAGACCGTAACTATAGGCCAGTGGCTGAATCTGCCCGGCCCTCTTGTCTAACAAAGCACCATGAAATGCCTTACTTCCGATCAAAGGAGATGCTTTATCCCGGCTCAACAATTCAACCGGAGCGCCGCGTCTTTGCCACTGCTCTTCACGCTGGCGGAGAACTTTGTAACCGCCGGGAGAGTGTGCGCAATGTAGCGTCCCCTCACGGCTATCATCACATTCAATCTTATATTTATCGATCATCTCAAAAACCAAGGCAGGAGAGGCCCCTAAAACATCCAGAAGCCGCTCTCCATACTCCGTTCCCATTTTCTCAACGACTTCATCAGGCTTGAGCCAGAGCCCGGCATTAACCAACCCAACATTCCGTCCGGAACCACCATAACCAATACTTTTAGATTCCAACAGCGTAACATCTGTTCCCGCTTCAGCTAAATGTAATGCTGCTGACAGCCCCGTATATCCACCACCTATAATCGCCACATCAGTCTTACGTTCTCCCTTTATGGGAAACAATGTTGGGTGAGACGGAGCTGTCACTGTCCACACGCCATGGGTTTTGGTTGAGTTATTCATAGTGCTTCTCCCGTAGTTATTGATTATTCAGTTTCTGTACCTTGGAGCAATTGAAGCACCACTGGTCTGTTGATATTTCATCAGTGGTATACCTAAGACATGCAAAACAATATCAATGAAACAAGCGGGTGTCAAGAATATTTGTAACAGTGTTATATTAATGGAATAAAAAGAGGGATTCACGATTAAGCTTGGATCTGCTCGCAGCTCCACTCGGACTCTCAAGCTGGCATGCGTACGAACAATTGCTGATTTAGCGAGAGAAGAAAATATTCAGCAGGGACACTTGGTGGAGGCGATCTAGTCTCGGGGGCTGGATCGGAAGGTGGGATAAAAAAGGGGTAAAGAAATATTTTTCAATCAGTTTAATTTATCCGGTCATGCTAAAGGGTTCCCAGAGGGACCGTTGACAAAATATAGACATCAAATACTTCTGCTATTTTTTCAGTTAAGGAGCGTGAAGTTACAATATCAAACACCAGTTTTAACTCCTCTCAAACGTAGATCATCGATAGTGTTTCGGCTCCAAGCCATGCATCTTCAGCTTGTCATAAAGTGTCTTCTTCGGTAGTTGAAGGAGCTCTGCTGCGTCAACGACATTTCCTTTCGTGCTCTTTAGTGCGTCACGAATCAGACCTCGTTCATATACCCCTACCTTTGAGGCCAGAGAGGTCGTAACAATTCTAGAGGGTTCTATTCCATCGCTGACACCGAGACAGAGACGCTCGGCCACAGTTTTAAGTTCACGGACATTGCCCGGCCAATCATATTGTTGCCACCTGAGCAGATCATGTTCACTCCAAGTGACCGCTTCTCGATTAAAACGACTAGAAGCCTGGGAGGTAAAGTAAGCCATTAATGGTGCAATATCTTCGAGCCGCTCCCTGAGTGGCGGCACCTCAATACTGATCACATTCAAGCGATAATACAAGTCGGCACGAAAACTACCTTGTTCAGACAGATGCTTCAGGTTCACCTTGCTCGCTGCCACAATTCTACAATCAACGGGGATGCAACTATTACCACCCAGCCGTTCGACACAATGATCTTGTAGCACTCGCAAAAGTTTAACCTGTAACAGCAGGGGCATTGATTCAATTTCATCCAGAAAAAGTGTCCCGCCTTCTGCGTGTTCAATTTTCCCGATACGTTTTCCGACCGCCCCGGTAAAAGCCCCGGCTTCATGGCCGAAAATTTCACTTTCAAAAATCGACTCCGGGAGTGCGCCACAGTTTATCGCCACAAACGGCCCGGTACGACCGCTCAAAGTATGGACTGCATGAGCGACCACCTCTTTACCACTGCCCGTTTCTCCAAAAATCAGGAGATCAACATCTGTAGGGGCAAGGGTAGAAATGGTACTGCGTACCTTCTGGATTTCATCGGAATGACCGATCAGCGGCATTCCCACTTTATTTCCAAGTTGCTCCTGAAGGCGGCGTATTTCAAGGATTAAATCACGCTTTTCTAACGCCCGCCGGATCACACCAAGCAGATGCTCTGAATGAAACGGCTTCTCAATAAAATCGTAGGCATTATCCCGCATCGCCTGAACTGCCATTGAAATATCACCATGACCGGTTATCAGAATGAGCGGGATATCACGATCATATTTCTGCATTTTATCCAGAAGCTCCAGCCCGGAAATACCGGGGAGCCTTACATCACTGACCACCACCGCAGGGGGAAAATCATCCATGGCCGCCAAAGCAGTTTCAGCCGTTGTAAACAAACGGACAGATAAATTTGCCAATTGAATACTCTGCTCACAACCACGGCGGACCGCTTCATCATCTTCTATCAAATAGATCAGCAGATCATTGTTCCGATTGTTGCAACTATCCATCGACGGCTTCCTCCAGCACAATAGTAAACTCAGCACCACCTGCCTCAAGATTCCTAGCAGTCAGTTTGCCACCAAGTTCAGTGATAATCATATGGGATATTGCCAATCCAAGCCCCAAGCCTTGGCCACTTGATTTTGTCGTCACAAATGCTTCAAACAGGTGGGGAAAGACTTCTTCCGAAATACCTGGCCCCGTATCACTAATAACGATATGAATTTCCGGCTCATGTCGTATAACATTCACCCTCACCTGCTTATCCGACTGCTCAGAAACTGCATCCAGACTATTGCGGAACAGATTCACCAAAACCTGTTCAAACCGGACAACATCAGCCCAAACCTGCAGTGTCTCTTGAAATGGTCGCACCTCAAGTACTGCACCAAGTTGGTGGCGTTGTGGCTCCACCAGCATACTGGCGTGATTGATAGCATTAACAATACTGGTCGCTTGCTTTTCTGCAGGTGCCTTACGGGAGAATGTCTTTATCTCAGCAACAATGGATCCGATCCGGTCCGTCATCCGACTGATGATCCCAAGATTTTCGAGTGCTTCAGGAACACGCCCAAGCTCAAGAAAGCTTACAGCGTTATCGGTAAAGGTATGAATGGCGGTAAGAGGTTGATTAATTTCATGGCTGACTCCCGCCGACATCTGACCAAGTACCGTCAGTTTTCCTACCTGAACAGCTTTATCACGAGATTCACGCAGGATACTTTCTGTGGTCTTCAACTCTTTAACCTTTTTCAGCAGATCACTGTTGGTAGCCACCAAGTCTGCGGTACGCTCTGCAATTCTTTGCTCAAGCACCTGATGAGCCTTGCGGAGTGCAGCTTCTTCCATGCGCCTTTCTTTGTAACGTCTGACGGAAAGGTGAAAGAAGATGGCAATCAGGATACCCGCAACCGCTATGAGTGCAAGGGTACGGTTAATGGTTTTCTCATAATCTTTATTGCCCATTTCAAAGCGCAGATCTGCGTTTTGAATAATATTTCTGAAACTTGCCCGGGCCTTCATGGCTAGTGGAGTGGCCTCTTCCCTATAACCTATGTATGCTTTATTGCGCTGGCTAGCGGGGATATCCTTTATCCGCTCCATCCGCTGAATACAATTATCAACAAAGGCCATCGTGTCAATCTTGGACTTTCTCACTAACTTTTGCTCATTGGCACTATGGGTGGCTTGGCTTAGCACATCAAAGGATGCAGTAATAGAGGCAGCTGTCTTTTCAAGCTCCTGGATATCATTGTCATAATCAGACCCCAACATGATATTACGGGAAAGACGCGAGACATAGTTCATATCCCGGGCTATTTTAATAGTTTCAACTTTGGTTGTAATTTCATGCTGATGGAGAGACACAAAGGCGTTGTTGAGGCTATAGGTTCCCAGCAGAGCAACAACTGCAGCCAGCATCACAAAAGAAATTGTCACACCGCCAAGGTAAGCTATATTGCGATTGATGGTCATAGATATTTGTCCCGCCTCACGAATTGCTTTTTCTTGGAATTCGGGAGTATAGCAGACTACTTACCCTGCCAGAAATATTTCTATTTTTGAAATCACTTGTGAGAACAACTCCCTTTCTGTTGCGGAATAGCTATGTTGGCGCACTCTACAATAAAAAATCCCCCCTCTTAACTAGAGGAGGGACAGGTCAAACGTTTTCTAGCGAGTCCCCCGCAAGGGGAAAACAAAACAACTATTTTTCCAAGTCAACAACAGGTTCTTCGTTGCTTCCAGAAATCATCGAGCCAACCATCCCGAAAGTCCAAGATGCGTAAGCATGGATCATCATGTAAATCACGAATCCCATAGAAACGACCAGATGGATGAACCTTGTAGCAGCAGTCGCTTTACTGAAAGCCGGAAGAATTGCATAGCACAACCTGTTTATAAAGCCGAAACTTTCCGGAAAAAGCAGTGCCAGACCGGTTAATACCATGATCGCCCACAATCCGAACCATCCCCACCAAGCCAGAACCTCAGTCGGTACAATTTTTTCAGTATACTTTTTCTTGTCACGATTGTACCCAACAGGGCTTTTTACTTTTTTTCCGCTAATAAAACTTCTGAGCTCATGGACGAAGAAGTCAATTGCCGGGGCTATTTTTGAAACGCCAAACCATTTATATTCACCACTCATCATGAAGTAATAAACAAAAAAAGTAATAGTTCCTGTCCAGGCCAGTCCAAGCAGGATATGTAAACTTCTCGCTGCCCCCCGACTAAGCAAAGCAAAGGGGATATACTCACTGACTCCTAACCCTGAGAGCAACAGAAACAAAACTTCAAGAACAATCAGCCAATGGAGGATTCGATAGAGTAAACTGTGTCTCTTAATCGTAATTGTCTCACTCTTCGTCATGAGGCTCCTCCTTGCTGAAACGTCCAGCAACCGCATGAGTACCGATCCCTGCAACGGTACCAACAACAGCAGCTCCAGCCCAGGTTCCGACACTTGTCCCATATGCTGTCTTCAGGTTATTTTCGGCTATATGGGGAGTCATGTCGTTATGACAACTGCTACACTCCATTGAACCTCTGGTAAATTGACCCGCCTCGAACTTTTTCCCTTTAAAATGGCAGACTCTACAACTGACTGTCTCCTGTGATAATTTCATCGGGAATACGGTTTCGAGATTTCCTTTCATATGTGCATTAAGTAAAGTGACTGCCATTGCTGCGGTATCTGCAGTGACCCTTGCACAGCGCTCCGACCTTTCTTTGGATCCACTGGCATAACCAGAATTCTCACACCATTTTCCAACACTGACATGGCATAAAACGGAATGGCTGGGTGATCGTGGCAGTGCTTTCTGACTTTTATACTTTGGCACCAGAAATTCACCATTCACGGCATATTCATTTGACTTTTTGTTAGGGAAAGCCTCCGTTTCGTAGTATCTCAACAATCTTTGAACAACGTCTTTCGCCTCTTTGAAGGGGATTATGCAATTAATTGCTGCAGCTGCACCATTGGGAGCACCACATAATGAACCATAGTTCATCAGACCACCGACACCATGTTGCATCATCACCTGAGGGTGCGGCTCTCCTTTATGCTTACCTTCAAGAATCTCGATAAACATTTCTTTAGTTGGCATTGGCGTAAGAGTGTAGGGGTAACCAATTTTTTCTTTTAAAGCCGTCATGATCGCCCAGAAAGCACCCCCTCCACACTCTTCAAGGTAGTAACCCAGATGACCAAGTTTTCTGACATATTCCGGATCAAGTTCCTGATAACCCCAAGGCATTGGAGGTGGCACAAAATCTTCAGGTAAAACATTAGTAGCATTTGCAGTATTGACACTTGCAACTCCACAAATTGCGGCACCAGATAAAACTGCAGCACCTTTAATAAATTTTCTCCGTTGTAAATCCTTCATCTGTTACCTCCCGTTAAAAATACGTTCTATTAAAATAACTTGGCTACCCCTTAACCAGCAAAGTACATGCCAAATAATGAATATCTGAAATAGGAGTCAATACCTTGGAATCTAACAGTGTTTTATTACAAAGAAGACGGCGGAAGGACATTCCATTGTGCGGGTTTCCAGAATAGGCTATTTTTCTGTGCGGAAATCCGCAAAAAGAAGAGGGTTTGGGGTGCCCCAAACAAAGGACACTCTCGAAGTCACCAAGCTTTACTGCCATATTTTGATTTTGTCGGAGAGACTAGATTCTTCCTAGGAGCCTGTACTTAATCGACTCGCGATTTAAGTCGATCAGCTCATTATCCATCTCAGGATTGTAGCCAAGAAACGTAATAATTCGAGGGATAAATCGCTGCCAAATTACCCAACCATGCATGCTAACTCAGCTATGGAGACACGTCACACTCACAAGTTCTGTCCGGTTGATGATGCAGGTCGGAAGTTACTGGAAATGGTTGTTGACAAGCTTGGCATGTCAGCACGAAGCGATAGCCGTATTCTCAAAGTGGCACGGATGATTGCTGATCTGGCTGGCGAGAAAAACATTCTGCGGGTCCACCTAGCAGAGGCGATTCAGTGTCGGGGATTGGATCTAAGGGTGGTAGATTATATAAGCTGTACGGGTATCCTTCCCATGGGAGCGGTGGATTACTAACCGTAACCTGCTTAATATTTCACATCAGAACCAATTGTGTAACCCATGGCCTTGTAACCTTTCAAACGCTTTTTCCACATTCGGGCAAGCTGTGGATGGTCATGTTCAAAATAATCATAAATACGAACATCGGACTTATCGACATGATCACGATGTAAACGCCCGGCATATTGCTGCAACGTTCCTTTCCAGGAAACAGGCATAGCCAGCACCAGTGTATCAAGTGGCGGATGATCAAACCCCTCACCGACAAGTCGCCCTGTGGCCAAAAGAATCCTTGGTGCATCATCGTCCAGACTTTCCAGTTCTGAGATGATCATTGCCCGTTGCTTTTTTGATAGGCGTCCGTGCAGAACGAAGCAGTTTTCAGCCTTTGTGTTCAAGGCATCGTGCAGAAAGCTCAAATGCTCGGTTCTTTCCGTCAGGACAAGAATCTTACGCCCGTCAGTATAAGCAGCAAGGACATCCTTCGTAATCTGCTGATTACGCAATTCATCAACAGCCAAAAGATGAAACACATCTTGAATCTTTGCATCTACAGGCATTGCCGGTACCTGTAGTGCTTTGGGAAAAACCTTTAAATTGCTGGGGGCAGTTTCTGCCGAATTTGCCCGGTGCCGAATCGGTCCACATTGCATAAAAATGATCGGATCGTGTCCATCACGCCTGAACGGTGTTGCCGTCAAACCGATCACATATCGGGCTTTTACTTGTTTTAAAATCCCCTCGAAGGAAACGGCTGAAAGGTGGTGACACTCATCAACGATAATCTGCCCATATTGATCAAGAAGTTCCGGTAGATCCTCGCGTCGTAATAAAGACTGCATGACGGCAATATCAATTTGTCCCGAGAGTTTTTTCTTGCCGCCACCAAGAACACCCAGCTCTGCCCTGGAAAGATCGAGAAACACCTGTAGGCGTTCCTGCCACTGCCGAAGCAATTCTGTACGATGGACCAGAATCAGTGTGTTGACTTTGCGTCTTGCGAGAAGATCTGCCGCAATAACCGTCTTGCCAAAAGCGGTCGGCGCACAGAGCACGCCGGTATCATGTTTCAATATTGCGGTTAATGCCCGCTTCTGGTCCGAGCGTAATTGCCCGGTAAATCTTATCTTGACGGAATTTCCATCGGTTCGTTCATCCCACAAATCACAATCAATGTTGAGCTCTGCCAGAAGGTGCCGCAACTCTTCCAGGCATCCCCTTGGCAAGCCGATATGTTGTGGAAAGTTTTCGGCACAGCCGATAACCCGAGGTTTATTCCAGACCGGCATGCGCATCGCCTGGGCTTTATAGAACTCTGGATTTTGAAAAGCAGCCAAACGGATTAAACGGTTGGTCAGAGGTTGGGGCAAATCAGTTTTCTCAATGTAAATCTGATCCGCTAGAACACATTTGAGTTCTTTTGGCAGGGGTCCTTCAAGCCTCTGTTGTGTTCCGCCAATCCGTTGCCAAGGCTTGCTCGCCTCCTCTTCTGAGAGAAAAGAAATATCGAGCGGGTGTTCACCAGCAGTTGCTCGTGAAATAGCACTATTTAGATCAGTGGCTGACAACCTGACCTGTGTTGCCAAAAAGGCCCATTGATCTGGATGAGGCGTGAAGTCTTCGGAGACAAACAAGCTGTGCCCTTTTTCTCGGGGCCCTTTTTGTAGTGGCAATGCGATCAGATTACCAAATCCTCCCCGCGGAAGGGTGTCTTGATTCGGAAAAAAGCGATCATAACTGTCCAGTGACAGTTGTCGAGTTCGAGAGCAGGTATAGCTGATAAGAGCAGCACCAAGTTTTCTGGCTTCGGTTGCAGAAACATCCTCCGAAAAGAAAATCCACGTGTGTGCCCCCCGTCCAGAGCGCGAAATCTCCAAAGCGGCAGGAACCTCCAACTCTTTACAGCTCTGCATAAAAGCCAATGCATCGTCCTGCCAGCTCGATTCATCAAAATCAGTTGCCAGAAAATAACAGCGATCATCTTTTAGCAGAGGATAAACACCAATCGTATGCTGACCAGCCAAATGGTTGTAGATAACCCGATCTGTAACTGGAAGAAACTTTCGTTGTTTGCAAACTCCACATTTGATGTGCGGTTTTCCACAGATCCCCGGACGCCATTCATTTTCACAGGCAGGAGAATATCCCGCTCCTCCTTTTTTAGATTCCCAGCGCACCGGGTAAACATCGGTACGGCCGCAGAATAAACGACGAAACAGAGCAATCTTCTCTTCGGTTGAATATTTGTGAACTGTTTTTTCGATGACAGCGATTGATTCCGGGGTTGATTTTTCCACTTCCCAAGAAATATTTTGAGCGGTCAGCAACTTTTTGAGGTGATCATTCTCCTGCTGTAAGCGGAGACAATTTGGACAATCCCTGGCTATCTTACTGTCCATCATATCTCCAGAATCAACCATGGATCGAAACCATCAATCCGTTCCATAGGATATCCCATGCAATTCTGGTAAACGTGTGTCTGGCCGATTTTAAAATTCTGGGCGCAATGCGAATGACCCGATATCCAGTAGTTGGCCCTGCTTGCCGCAACCAGATCATCAAGAGCAGATGCAAATCCACAGCTGATAATATCCTCAGTGTATGCAGGATGCAGTGATTTTATGCTGGGGCCATGGTGGGTCACAATGACCAGCTTTCCCGGTTTTTTAACCAATTGCTCATGGAGCCAGGTCATATCTTTACGATGAATTGCTCTTGTGTCGGTTGGCTCGATAACCCTCGTTTTTTTCTTGTTGAAACTGATCACATGATAGTCCCTCAAGCACCTGCGAACTTCAGTAATAGCTTCAGTCTCCCGTTTAGCTCCGAAGAGTTTAAAGTCGGTCCAGAGGGTACAACCAAAAAATGTGACCCCGGCAATTTCTACCGTATCGCGTTGCAGAAAATGAATTCCATATTTTTTACACTCTTCACGCAACAGCTCGTCCTGCTCTTCTATTGATGATCCATAGTATTCGTGATTTCCGGTGATGTAGATAATATCCTGACAATCAAAAATTGTCCGGAGCAGTTTAGGTGCCCGCCCCTGGGTGTGGATATCCCCGGCACACACAACAACATCGACCACACCGCGATA
>JAMOPE010000069.1 GCA_027064785.1 Geobacteraceae bacterium | reverse complement strand
ACCCGTGGCATGCTGGGACAACCGGGGGGATACGCGTAGTTCGGCAGACAGCAAAACGATAACCTTCAAATTTTCAACCGGACGGTTAATGACTGAAACAACAATCCAAGATGAATTGGTGCGCCTGAAGCAGGAGAACCTGAACCTTCAGCAACGCTGTAAGACTCTCAAAGAGACACAGAGCGCCCTTGAAACCGTCATCTCAGAAAGCAACAATAAGCAACTCCATGCCGAAATGTTGAGTATGGAGCTGGAACAGATTTTCTGGGCCGTCACTGACGCTTTGTGGGTTTTAAATGATGACGGGATCGTCATTCGCGCCAACGAAGCAATGCTTCGCCTACTGGACAAACCCCTCGATGAAGTCATCGGAAAAGAGGGGCACGGCCTGCTTAAGAATGAAATCTGTTCTAACGATTCGTGTCCGATCAAAACCGGAAAGTTACTCGAAAAACGTGAATACGATATTCGGCTCTCTAAAAATAACCAGCACGAGTACTATATTTTGACCGCTGCCCCTCTAACAACCATTGTCGGCTCAGCTGGAATCGTCTGCCAATTCAAAAACATCACCGAGCGTAAACAGGCAGAAGAAAAACTCACCGAACTCAATGAAGCCCTGAAACAGATGGCATTAATCGATGGATTAACCCAGATTGCCAACCGGCGTAACTTTGATAATACGATAGAAAAAGAGTGGAAACGGCTTGCCCGCGACAAAAAGCCGCTGGCGCTGCTGCTAGCCGACATTGATTTCTTCAAAAAGTATAACGACCATTATGGCCATCAAGCTGGGGATGATTGTTTGCGGCAGGTGGGTAGAGCCCTTGCTGGAACTGCTTTGCGCCCGGCAGATCTGGTCGCCCGCTACGGCGGAGAAGAATTTGTCATCCTGTTACCCGAAATCGATTTGCAAGGGGCTCTGTGTGTTGGTCAGCGGGTCATCGAAGCTATCCAACAACTCGATATTGAACACGCTGATTCCTCTGTTGCCTCGATGGTCACCATCAGTCTGGGGGCAGCGACACTCATTCCCGATAGTAATAATACCCCGGCACAATTGATCGAATTGGCCGATCAGGCACTTTACCAGTCAAAGAAGACAGGACGTAATCGCGTCACTGCCCTCTCTGCCGACTAACGACTCTCCTCATTCAGCACTAATAAATACCCATCTGGATCGTGTAACCACAGCTCCCGGCGCTGATGTTCCTGATCGTCCAGCTCATAGACAATCGGCCACTGATAATATTTGATCCGGCGATAGACATCCTCCAGATCGAGGCAGTTGAGTTCCAGCTGCACACCCACACCGACCGCATCCCGGCTTAAATTCTGTAACAGGGCGGGATGCGACGCCTCCATATCTTCACTGCGCTGAAAAACAATCCTGATATTCTCCAGTGTCACCAGCAGGTAACGCTCAGCACCGTGCGAATCGGCAATGCCTTCCACCGGCAGTTGCAAAATTTTCCGATAAAATTCTGCAGTCGTTTCCAGATCTGCGACCGCCAGAGAGATATTCAAGCGCATAAAGTATTTGTCTCCACAAAGGTGATTTGATTTTTCAGCTGCCATTATGCTTTAATCCCGCAGGTTATGACAGAGCAGAACAAGAGTCGAGCATTTCTCGGATTCGGTGGCAACATTGGTGAACCCCTCAGCCATTTTCGCCGGGCCCGCAAGCAATTAGCCGCTGATCCACACGTCACCGTTGTCGGAGCGTCTCCCCTCTACCGGACTCCCGCGATTGGCGGCCCGGCAGGGCAGCCCGATTACCTCAATGCCGTCGTTGAAGTCACAACAAGCCTGACACCCCACCAGCTGCTGCAACTTTGTCAGCAGATTGAAACCGATGCCGGACGCAGCCGTGATATCCATTGGGGACCGCGTACACTTGATATTGATCTATTGCTGGTCGGCAATTTGATTATTGATGATTCACAGCTGACACTCCCCCATCCCCGGCTTCAGGAGCGTCACTTTGTCCTGTTGCCACTCAATAATCTGGCGCCGCAACTTCGCCACCCGATAACAACGAAAACAATTGCCGAACTCCTTGCCGATCTTCCCCCCGCTGAAGGAATCAGCCAACTGAACAAGAAATGGTCATCTGATGATTAAATTACTTCTTTTTGCCTTATGTGGTTTTATCTTCTATTCACTGATTTCAGGGCTGCTGCGACCGGGAACCAAAAAGAACCCTCCCAACCGCAGTGATGCCGGCGAGACCATGGTCGAAGATCCCCAGTGCAAAACATTTCTTCCCGAAAGTGAAGCAATCAGAGCAACAATCAATGGACAACAACACTTTTTTTGCTCCAGGAAATGTTTGAAAGAATATAAACGTTCGCATTAGGGTTGCAATTCACTCCGGCACACCCCTCAATCAGACAATTTTAGAGCCATTTTCTTCTGATGAGTTAAGAAAGTTTAAATAAAACTACGGTTCATTATGTTTATTTCCAAACCGGTTGAAAATTCAGCGTTTCTGCCGGTTTTCTGCTGACATCCCCCCTTTTGCGACTCTCCTCGATCAAACACGAAACGACGTTACAGAAAAAACTGACCTATCGGTGGTCAGACCACTTGACAACGTGCGGGAACGCGAGTATATGCTTAAGTGAATCTCATTTTTCCTGTTTTTGCGGGTATTGCAACGGCTGTGATCCCTGCCTTTTATTTCTAACCATGTGAGGACGCAATGAACATTCACGAGTATCAAGCCAAGGCGATTCTGCGCAATTTCGGAGTTCCGGTTCCGGAAGGGCACGTGGTCTACAACAGTAACTCTGCCCGCGACTGGGCAAAACGGCTGGGCGAAGGCCCCTGGGCAGTCAAAGCTCAGATTCATGCCGGTGGTCGCGGCAAGGGTGGCGGTGTCAAAATCGCCAAAACTGCAGACGAAGTCAAACAATATGCCAGAAATATGTTTGGCATGTGTCTGGTCACCCATCAAACCGGTCCCGAAGGCAAAATTGTTAAACGGGTTCTGGTCGAAAAAGGGAGCAACATCGCTGACGAATTCTACGTCTCTTTCCTCGTCGACCGGGCAACCTCCAAAGTCACTCTGATGGCTTCCGCCGAAGGTGGCATGAACATCGAGGAAGTCGCTGCCAACACTCCGGAGAAAATTTTCTTCGAAGCGATCGATCCGGTTGTAGGGTTGACCCCCTTCCAGGCACGCAAAGTCGGTTTCAAGCTTGGCTTCGAAATTCCACAGGTAAAGCAGGCTGTTCCGCTGCTGATGAACCTCTACAAGGCATTTGTCGAATCGGACTGTTCACTGCTTGAGATCAACCCGCTGATCAAAACCGTCGAAGGCGATCTGATCTGTCTCGACGCCAAGCTCAATTTTGACGACAACGCTCTGTTCCGTCATGACCGGATTCGTGACCTGCGTGATTACGATGAAGAGGACGCGATGGAAATCGAAGCAGGTCAGTACGACCTCTCCTACATCTCCCTCGACGGCAGCATCGGCTGTATGGTCAACGGTGCCGGTCTGGCGATGGCCACCATGGATATCATCCAGCACTACGGTGCCGCACCGGCAAACTTCCTTGACGTTGGCGGTAGCGCCACCATCGAGCGGGTGACCGAAGCCTTCAAAATCATCCTCTCTGACGAAAAAGTTAAAGGGATTCTGGTCAACATCTTTGGCGGCATCATGAAGTGTGATGTTATCGCCACCGGTGTTATCGAAGCAGCCAAGCAAGTCGATATCCAGGTTCCACTGGTCGTCCGCCTCGAAGGAACCAACGTCGAGATGGGCAAAAAACTGCTCGCCGAATCGGGTCTTAACATTGTCAGCGCCGACGGCATGGCCGACGCTGCCCAAAAAATCGTCAAAGCCGTCAAGAGTTGA
>JAMOPE010000068.1 GCA_027064785.1 Geobacteraceae bacterium | reverse complement strand
CTTCTGCCCTAGTCTGTTTGACGTTGTCCAGCTTACGATCAAGAATCTTCTGACTGGCCTCAGTAAATTTCAGACTAAAGGTTGCTGCTGAACCGCAGCACCAGCTCGATTCTTTCATTTCGCGGAATTCAATCCCGGGGATTGATTTGATCACCTCGCGTGGTTGTTTGCTGATCCCCTGAGCGTGGCACAGGTGGCAGGGCTCGTGATAGGTGACAATCTTATTGACCGGCTTCAAATCCTCGGTACGGAGTCCAACCTCAATTAGAAATTCACTGATATCCTTAATCTTGCTGTGAAACTGCTGCAGCCGTTGATGATCCTCCCGTTCGGCAAGCATCTCTTCATACTCTTTTAGTGCTGATCCACAGCCGGCACAGTCGGTGACAATGGCATCGACATCAAGATCAAGAAAAACATCCAGATTGTGACTTGCAAGTTGTCGGGCGGTTTCCGGATCTCCCTCGGTCAGGTGCGGTGCACCGCAACATTTCTGCGTTGTCGGGGTGATGACATCAAAACCCTGATGGTTGAGGATTTTTACCGTCTGCCGTGAGACCTCGGCGTACATTAAAGTCATGACACAGCCGAGAAAGAATGCAACGGTTCCCCGTTTTTCACTTGTTGCCGAGCTGAGTTCGGGCAACTTCTGGCGTAGTGGCTGGTGGAGTTCCGGCATCATCCCTTCAGCTTTATCAATCCAGTCGGGGGCAAGCTTCAACAGTTTGCTGTGGCGTACCAGCCACTGGATACCCAGTTTCTGATAAAGACGTGCCGGGAGAAGTGATGTTTCCAGCAGGTCGGGGTTGGGAAGCATCTTTTGTAAAATGAAGGAGCGGAAAGCGTCCTGCCATTTTGGCAGTGGCTGCTGTTGATTGGCCTGAGCCCGGCAGATTTCCATCAATGATCCAGCCTGGACTCCAGAGGGGCAAGCCGTGGTGCAAGCTCGGCAATCGAGACAGAAGAAGGCTTCCTCTTTCATTGCCTGATTAAATTCCAGTTTTCCATCAGCAACAGCACGGGTCAGGGCGACGCGTCCACGTGGGCTGGAGCGTTCCCGTCCGGTCAAAGAGAATGTTGGACAAGTTGGTAGGCAGAAGCCACAGCGCATGCACTGGAGAATATCTTCGTATTTTGGAGCATCTTTGGTGGTGAAATTGCCAAGTTTTTCGTTGCTCATATATGAAACCTCTGTCGGGGCAGGCCCCTGTGCTTGCCCTGCTTTGGGCGACCACAGGGGGCCGCCTCTACATTCAATGATTTAATCGTCCGCAAAAATTTTGCCCGGGTTGAGAATTCCGTCGGGATCAAATGCGTCTTTAATTCGCTTCATAACGGCAACGCCTCCGGGACCGATCTGACGGGACAGATAGTCGCGTTTGGCAATACCGATTCCGTGTTCGCCGGAGACAGTCCCGCCCCATTCGAGAACTTTGGTGTAGAGGTCGTCAAAAAAAGCATGAGCCCGTTTCATCTGGTCGGCATCGCGTTCATCGCAGAGGACAGTGGGGTGGAGATTGCCGTCACCGGCATGACCGAAGGTGCCGACAGTCAGGCCGTATTTTTCTGCCAGCTTTTCAATTTCGGCAAAGGTCTGGGACATATAAGAGCGTGGTACGGTGGCATCCTCCATCAGGGTTGATGGTGATACTCGTGCCATTGCTGAAAGAGCCATCCGCCGAGCGGTGGCCAGCTCCAGCGCTTCTTCTTCATTCTGGGCGGTCGAAACTTTTGTCGCACCAACTTTCTTCAGGACCGAAACGACTCCATGACTGTCTTCTTCAACAACGGCCGGGTGACCATCAACTTCGATCAGCAGGAGTGCCGCTATATCGCGGGGCAAGCCGATGGAGGCATAATCTTCAACGCAGTTGATGGTCGTTTTGTCCATGATCTCCATGGTTGACGGGATAATTTTTGCGGCAATAATGTCCGAGACTGCTTTTCCGGCCGTTTTAATATCGTCAAAATAGGCCAGCATCGTCTGTTTAGCCTGTGGTGGCGGGATGAGTTTCAGTGTTACTTCGGTGATGATGGCGAGGGTTCCTTCACTGCTGATCAACAGATCCTTGAAGGAATATCCGGCAACATCTTTGACACTTTTCCCGCCGGTGGTGATGATTGTTCCGTCCGGGAGGACACATTTGAGTGCCATGACGTAATCACCGGTGACTCCATATTTAAGACAACGCAGCCCCCCGGCGTCTTCCATGACGTTGCCGCCGATGGTTGAAATCTTCTGCGACGCAGGATCGGGAGGATAAAAGAGACCTTTTTCGGCAACTGCGGTGGCGATGTCAAGGGTGATTGTTCCTGCTTCTGCCGTGACCGTCAGGTTTTCCTGATCAATTTCAAGGATTTTGTTCATCCGGTTGAGACACAGCACTATTCCACCTTCAGCGGGGATGCTGCCACCGGATAATCCGGTGCCGCTGCCACGCGGGGTAATAGGGATCTTGTGCTCACGGGCAATCAGCAGAGCAGATTGAACAGTTTCTGTGCTGGTGGGGTAAACAACAATATGGGGGGTATGATGAAGGCCGGGGGTCGCGTCGTATCCGAGGACTAGAAGATCTTCCGGTTCGTAGATGACGTTATCTTTACCCAGAGCCTGAATAAGAGCAGATTTGATGTTTTCTGTAACCATTGCTTGCCCCTTTTGTATGAAGCCTGAATCAGTGAATGGCTGAATAAACAAAGCCTGACGATAATTGGTCTTACCAATTATCGTCAGGCTAGCTTGTCATTGTTTCTTTGTCAAGAGGCTTATCGTTGAGTAATGGTTAGAGCTGCTGACAGATATTGAACGGACAGCCGATTTTTTCTTTGACCATCTCCAAAGTTGCTCCGGGGGCCAGTTCGGTCAGGGTTAAGCCGGTTTCGGCGTCAACATCGAAAACAGCAAGATCGGTGATGATCATATCGACAACATTTTTTCCGGTCAGCGGCAGAGTGCATTCGGGGATCAGTTTTGGAGAGCCGTCTTTGGCACAATGATCCATCATGATCATGATCTTTTTGACAGATCCATTGCGCCGCCCGGTCCCTTGACCCGTGAGCCGGGGATCATCCAGTTGGCGAGATCGCCATATCGGGAAACCTGCATTGCTCCAAGAACCGACAGATCGATGTGGCCGCCGCGCACCATGGCGAACGATTCGGAACTATCAAGGGCAACCAGGTCACCGTCTGTTTTCCAGCGTTGATCAGATCGGGGTGCTCACTGCCTTCTTCGGGGAAGGGGCCAACATCGAGCAGCCCGTTTTCTGTATGGAGAGTGACGGTGATATTTTCTGGGATATAGTTAGCGACCAGCGTCGGCATCCCAATTCCCAGGTTGGCGTACATGCCATCTTTAAATTCCTAGCTGATCCTCTTGGCCTGCCATTCACGTGCCTCGGAGAACCCTTTAACGACCATTTTACCGGCGAGGGTGCGTTGCTCGATCGGCTTTTCGAAATGGTCTGAAACGACGATTTTATCGACATAATTTCCCGGAAGATGGATATGGTGAGGATCAAGCTCTCCGGTTTCGACAATCTCCTCAACTTCAGCAATCGTGACCTTGCCCGCTTTGGCACAGGCAGCGTTGAAGTTGTTCGCGGTGTAATGGAAAATCAGATTCCCGGCTTTGTCGGCTTTCCACGCTTTTATCAATGCTAGATCGGTCGTAATACTCTCTTCCTGAACGTATTCTTTGCCGTTAAATGTCTGACCCGGTTTGTTTTCGGTCAGGACAGTTCCGTAACCGGTGCGGGTAAAAAATGCCGGGATTCCGGCTCCGCCGGCACGCAATTTTTCTGCGAGGGTTTCTTGCGGGGTGAGTTCCAGTTCCAATTTGCCATTGAGAAACTGACGCCCAAAGATGG
>JAMOPE010000067.1 GCA_027064785.1 Geobacteraceae bacterium | reverse complement strand
TGCGGACAGCATGAAACAGGAAGGAATTGTTAACCTTCCCTCCTATATCAACCTGATGGATGAGCGAATTAAAAATGGCGAAAGCCTTGATCTTTATGAGGATAGCCCTGCCGGTGTCGGCAGTAACAATTCTGGCAATCAGCTGAATATCGTCAACGGCGACTGGCACCGCCGTTATCCTTCCCTGTTCAACCAGCTGCAACTTTCAGCGGAGCTGAGGAAAATCCCCAATGTGACAAAACGACTCAATGTGATGCTGGTCAGAAGCAATGAAAATGTTGCTGTGTGGGAAAAAATGGTCACTCTTGAGAAAAAAATTACCGATGGAACCGAGAATTCTGACTATATCCTCTCCGGCGAAATCAGCGGGCTCTCAAAAAGCAATGGTCGCAAACAATCAGACTATCTTTTGATGACAATGCAGCTGGTTAATCCTGTCTCAAATGAGGTTCTCTGGGAAGACGGCTACGAAGTAAAAAAATCGAGTACAATCGGTACAGTTTATCAATAGCGGGAGAGAAAATATGAAAAAAATAATTGTCAGTATGGTGTGTCTGTCACTTTTGGCGGGATGTGCTTCCATGAAAAGTGCAAACCCGGTCGAGAAAAAAGATCTCGCTGAAGAATCAAGCGTTGTCGTTGTTCGTCCCAACCGCTACACCCTGTTAGGAACGCAATCGGTCCGGGACTATCTGGAAGTCCTTTATGAAGAGCTTTCCGTAAACCCGGCAGGATACCCTATTGTCCGCGTCGGAGTCAGAAACAAAGGTGGTGAGCACTGGTGGGACTTACGTGGACCTGACTTTACCCTCTATGCCCAGGCAGTCTTTTATCGTGATCCGGTTGCCGGCACAGATGTCCGCTCAGCACCGCTCTATCGGACAAACAAGCAGCCGGTTCCAATGCAAAGAGGGGAAACTTCGGATCTCGTTTTTGTCGCACCGGTTAAAGGTGCCGGGGGCTACCAGGTTATTTTCTCTGAAAATTAACCACGGATAACTGATGAACAGTCCACGCTTTTTCTTTATTTTTTGCGCCATTCTCCTGTTATCAGGGTGTCTGGCGGCTCCTTCTGCCATAAAGATCAGTCCCGCAGAACGGGAGCAAATGGCGGTAGAAGCACAATTAGCAAGGAAAAGCTTTCAACTGGGAAATTACTCAGAAGCACAACAGCACCTTATCCCCCTGAGTGAGAAACAGAGTATAGATCAGCCCCTCTATCAATATGAGCTTGCCAGTGCCTATCTTTTAGATGGGAAAAGAGAAGAAGCCCACCAAACTCTTTTGGACGTTCATCATTCGATTGAGGGGTTTTTCGATGTAAATTCAGAGCAAAAAGCAGCCAGTCTATGGGGCAAAGAGGCCGATAAAGTCTTCAAAGGGGAGCCGTATGAACGGGCCAGCCTTTATTTTCTTCTCGCTCTCTCTTTTCTGGAACAAAACAACCCCGACAATGCCCTTGCTGCACTCAAAACCGGGCTATTGGCCGATTCGGATACAGGAGGAAATGACTTCAAATCGGACTTTGGTCTTTTACAACTCCTTGCCGCAAAATGTTACGATCTGCGGGGGGAGCCGGAAATGCGCGACCAGATGCTGGCAGCGGCATTCACTTCCGCAACCTCAGGCTCTGAAACATCGCAGTTGGATGCCCTCAAGCTTGTAGAAAAATATACCGCGTTAAAAAAGCAGCATGCTCTTGATTCCCCTCCGCCACCACGACTCGCTCAACTTTGTGCCCTTGCCCCGGCAGAAAATATCGAAATGTGGTTGAAAAAAAATGAGGTCCCCGCCGACACCGCTCATGATGTTGCGCTATGGGCAGAGAAATCGACAGCAAGTATAAATCCTCTCGGCTACAACACTCTGGTCATTATCTGGCAGGGGAATTCCCCTCGAGCCGTCCGCTCAGGTCAATACGGAGAAATTCGTATGATTAGTCCGGGTGAACTGGATCCGGATATCCACGACTCCATCACTGTCGACACCGTCAACTATAATGCTTTTTCCGGTTTCGGAGATATTAATTATCAGGCGACGACACGTGGAGGACGGGAAATGGATAATGTCCTCGGCAACCAGGCCTCATTTAAAAGTGCTACCAATACCGGGGGCGATGTCCTTATTGCGACAGGAGCGGTAGGTACGGGACATTCGGATACCGACCTCATCCTGTTCGCCGGCGGACTTCTTTTCAAAGCACTTTCTGCTGCAACCAGCCCGGAAGCAGATATTCGCTACTGGCATAATCTTCCGGCACGTTTTGAAATTATCCCACTTAAACTTGCCCCAGGAACCCATACCCTGCAATTGCTTCGGTCAAACGGTGTAAAGCAAGAGAAACTACGGAAGCCACTCCAGCTAACAATCTCTAAGGATACTGCTCTCAGTGTTTTTCATCTGCGGGTCTTGCAGAAGAAAGAAGAAGCGATTGCTCTCCCTGAAAATGGCGACCTCGATCAGGATAGAATCATTTCATCGGCAGAAAAAAAATTGGGGCAGGAACAAGCTCTTAATCGTGATGACATCGAGAACGATCAGAACCGCACACCCGAGGGAAAGGCACAGCTTCAGCATAAGGCATCTCAAGATCAATTGATAATAAAAGAAGCTCCACTGTTACCGACATCAGACGAGGAGGAGTAAAGAATCAGGAAGATTGCGCTCTAAACAGAGCTTTGACCTTCACCAGATAGTCACAGGTTTCCTGTGGCATATTTTCTAAACCGTGGCGATCAACATTCCCCTGTCCCCAGTTATAAGCAGCCAGAGCATGGTCGAGATCACCATCATATTTATCGAGAAGCTGTTTTAGATATTTGCTGCCTGCCATCAGATTCTCTGCCGGATCAAAACTGTCTTTCACCCCTAATTCTGCCGCAGTTTCCGGCATCAATTGCATCAAACCCTGCGCTCCTGCTTGAGAAACGGCGGTCGGATTATACGCACTTTCAGCTGAAACAATAGAATGAATCAACTCCGGAGCCAGACTGACTTTTTCTGCAACACGATCAATCAAACTGTTCATATTACTCCCCGTTTTTTCATCCCTGTCACAAAGCGTGTAGCGTTGCTGAGAAGCATACTTGTCAGTAATTTGACTTTCCTGCAATGATAACCTCTGGAGAGTGACAAGACTCTCCATGCCTGCCAAAAAGCTGTCACCCTCATCTTCCGATTCAACCGAAAAGAGTCCCTGCAGCATCTTCACTTGTGATAGCTTCACTTGCTCAATCACAGCAACAACAGATTTATCGTTGTTTTTCAGTGAGTTAACAGCACTACCAAGTTCAGTGTCAAAAGTGGAACGTCCTTCTATCGGGGACTGATGCGTCACTCTTGTTGGACAAAAACCTGCAGTTACATTGGTTAAACCTGTCGGGTCAATACTCATAACAACCTCACGGATCAGGATTTTTTTGACATAAAAATTACGCTGCAGTTATCAACAGCAAGAATCACTCCAAAAAACCGGTTCATAGACAGGAGCTGGTCGTCCTTGCCTTTCTAGCGAATATCCTTTAAAAAAACGGTTCCTGCGAAAGGGAAAAATTGTGACTAAAGCAACAGAGAAGCTATTTAATAAAATGAAACGGCAGACCGGCAAAGCAATTGGTGATTTTGATCTCATTGCCGATGGTGACAGGATTCTGGTCGGGATATCAGGCGGGAAAGATTCCTATCTGCTACTCCACATCCTTGAAGCTTTACGGGTCAAAGCACCGGTCAAATTTGAGCTGATTGCTGTTAACATCGACTCGGGCTTTCCCGAATATCAAAAAGAACGGATTGAACATCACCTGAAACAGCATAAGTTCAAATATGTTATGGCGAAAACTAACAGTTATCAGATTATCGAAGAAAAACTGAAGCCGGGAACCTCATATTGTGCTTTTTGTGCCCGTTTGCGGCGTGGCACTCTCTACACACAGGCAGAAGAACTCGACTGTAACAAGGTTGCACTGGGGCATCATCTCGATGACTTTATCGAAACCTTACTGCTCAATCAGTTTTTTGGGGGAACCCTTGCTGCAATGAACGCCAAGTTATTGGCAGACAACGGGAAGCACACCATCATCCGCCCCCTGGTTTATGTAGAAGAGGCCGACATCCAAGAGTTCAGTGACAATATCGAATTCCCGATTGTTAACTGTTCCTGCCCGGTTGCCGGGACAGAAGAGCAAAAACGCTATGAAATGAAGTTGTTAATCAAGGAGCTTACTGAAAAAATTCCAGAAATCAGGCATAGTATGATCAGAGCCATCGGCAATGTCCATCCACGCCACCTGCTCGACCGACAACTTATCAAGAGAGACGACACGATTTGAAAAAACATCCATGGATATCGACCAGCATCATCCTTCTGTTCGTCGCCTTGCTGGCATTATTAATCGTCATGGTGCGCCCGGAAAAAGAGCCGGAAAAGGTGGTAGAGAAAATCACCAAGGAAAAAAAACCGGCTGTCCCGACGATCAGTGTTGCCGAAAAGAAAAAACGTTTCACAAAGGTAATTATTCCCGCAGTGGAGCACGTTTATGCCGACCTAAAGAAGCGCTACCAGAAAGTTGCCGATGAGATTGCCTCAGGCGCAACAATTGATGATTTTCCAGCATTAGCAAAAGAGTATCGGGCAGAAACAACCGAAGAGCTGTTGATGGCATTGAAACCTCATCCTAAAAGTATCGCCATCGCTCAGGCGGCGATGGAAAGTTCGTGGGGAACTTCACGATTCTTTAAAGAAGCCCGCAATGTTTTCGGTGTCTGGTCTTTCAGTAAAAACGAACCGCGATTAGCGGCAGGAGAAAAGCGGGGGAACACAACAATCTGGGTCAAGAAATATGATTCAGTCGAAGCGTCAATACGCGATTACTACCGAACCCTGGCCCGCGGTGCCGCCTTCAAAGAGTTCCGAAAGTTGAAAATGGAGACAGAGAACCCTTATCTGCTGGTTAAAAAACTGGATCGCTATTCTGAAAAAGGGATTGAATACGGGCGGGAATTAGCAGAAATCATTCGATTTAATAAATTTTACACCTACGATGATCAGCCGGAAGTTCAGCCGGAAGTTCAGCCGGAAGTTCAGCCGGAAGTTCAGCCGGAAGTTCAACCGGAAGTTCAACCGGAAGTTCAACCGGAAGTTCAACCGGAAGTTCAACCGGCTATTGAAGCAGAGACTAGTCCTTCTTCATGAACTTCTTAAACAACCCTTTGGACTGAGGTACCTGCTCGCGGCGTAGATTTATCAAACGCAACTCACGCAACGCTTCAGTACAATCAGGATTAGCCTGAACCGCCATTTCGAACGATTTTTCAGCCTGGCGTTCCTTGTCCTGAGCCTGATAGACATGTCCCAGGTAGAGATGAGTCAGATCAAAGCTTGGATTAATTTCCCTGGATGCCAATAAAACTTCCATAGCCTGTTGCTGAATCTCCCGGTTCTCAGGGGCAGATTTAAATAATGCCCAGGAGAAATATGTCATATACTCCGACTCTTCAGGGCTTAACTCAATCGCCCGCTGCAACGACTTCGCTGCCGCACCAAAACGGCGCACCTTCAAGAGAGCACGCCCTTCCTGATAACAGGTCTCAGCTTCAATCACCTGATTAATATCGATCGATTTTTTCGGCCCATTGACCAGTTCATCAAGATATCCGGAACAGGTATCGGGATCACTAAGCACCGTATATGCCTGAGTAATATACTGGAACATCTCACTGATTTTACTACTCATCTCACTCGAGAGACCACTGCCGAGAAAACGGTCGGGGTGATATTCTTTGGCTAACCGGTAATAGGCTTTACGCGCCGCGCCCGGTCCACACTGACGACCGAGACCCAGAGCTTCAAAGTAGTCAGAGTCCATAATCCGCTTATAATCATCAAGGATCTTCCGCCGCAGCTTTTCATCAATAATTTCAGGGTTATTTGTTGCTGAAACATCCTCAACAACACCCTCTTCCGGAGAGGTCCTGCGTTCAATCATTTCGGAAATCATCAGGGCAGCGATAATTTTCTGGATCTCGCGTTTGGCCAGTGGATGTTGAGCCAATATCTGATCCAGCGTCTTCGCTCCGACACAACTGCTGAAGATGGCCTTTCCCCGCTTACTCAGCTGAATATCCTGAAAACGATAGAGGGGATTGCTTGCCTGCTTCAAATAATCTTCGCTGAAAGGATAAAGGAAATCATCCAGCTGTTTTGCCGACCAGTAGCGCTTAATCCCCTCCATAATCAGTGCCGCGGGGGTCAGCTTAATTTGCGTGACGTTTTTCTTAAAATCGGGACATGGGACGAACTGGCAGCTGCCACTGCGCCAGGCAAAGGTCGATAACAGTTTATCTGTAACCTGACGGATCAGGGCATCCTGAACCTCCTGCGGCGACAACAATCCCATTTCAATCAGGACTGTGCCCTGAAGTCGACCGCGCTCTTTACTCAGCTCAACCGACTGGTCACAATCGACCTGGGTAATCACCCCTTCCTTCACCAGCATCCGGCCAAGACACTCACTCAACACATTGGAACGGGCAAAAACAGGGTAACCTTTCTTGATGTAGATAATTTTTTTGGCATCCCCACGGGTCAGATGTAACAGCCCGGTCGCTTTTTCACGGTAAAGCTGTTGCAACTGCAACGGGATAGTATAATCAGAGATGTGCTGTTTCTTAGCTGCCTTTTTTGCGGCTCTCTCAGGGGAGAAGACCCTTTCAAGCATCTTCTGCAAATCGCTACCGGTAAACGGCTTGAGAAGAAAATCATCGACACCATACTCTTCTCTTGCGGCTTTAACCTGCTCAGGACTATGGAATGTTGCTGTCACCATCACAACCGGAAGATCACGGGTATTATCGTGCTTACGCAGTGCCCGGCAGATATTGGGACCCGAAATTTCGGGCATATTGATGTCAATCAGTGCCAGATCAAATTTTTCGGTCAATAGTTTTCTGATCCCGATCGATCCTCGATCAGCAGTTTCAACCTCAAATCCGGCAGCAGATAGTGCCTGCTGCAAAAAATCGCTGAGGTCACGATCGTCATCAATAATGAGTATTCTTTTTCCCATAATGGAGTCCCTCCACTAACAACCCGATGCGTCAGGGTTTAGATATTTTTCAAGCAACGCACGAATCTGTTCGGTAACCCGGTGGTATTCGTCCAGGAATTCACGTTCGGGACTCCCTCCACGGCCACCGTAACCAAGACTGAGCGCCGCTTTTCTAAAACCTCTATTGTGAGCTGAAAGTTCGTTAATCGACTGATCATACAGAAGACGTAGTTTGTTTTCGATTCGGCGCAAAAATTTGTATCCACCGATCAACGATAAACCATCCTTTTCCGGAAGAATTGAGAAGTTTACCATAGTTTCAAGTAAATGGATGGTATTTTGCTGTCGTAATGCTTCAACATCAGCCGCGTGGAGAAGCTGGAGGTACTGAGTGATGAATTCGACATCAACCATTCCGCCCCGTCCGGTTTTAATATTAAAGTGGTCGTCACGCTCTTTTGCATTTTCATGTTCCATCCGCGCCCGCAACCGATAAATTTCAGATCGAAGATTTTCGGGTAATGGCCGTTCAAAAGTCAGGCGTGAAATCAGCTTTTGTAAAGTATCGCTAAATAACTCGGGAGCACAGGCAACCCGGGCCTTTGTCATCGCCTGACGTTCCCACGGCTGGGCCGATTCGTGATGGTAACGTTCAAAAGCTGCCAAACTGGTCACAAGCGGTCCCTGATTCCCTGACGGCCGCAGCCGGGTATCGATCTTATAAACGTATCCTTCACGTGTCACTAGCGTCAGTGCAGTAATAATCCGCTGTGCCAGCTTGGCAAAGTATTCGTGATTACTGATCTGATGAAAGCGGTCAGGATCAGTTTCAGCAACCGGGCGGGTCTTCCCTTCCCGCTCATAGACAAAGATAATATCGAGATCGGAGTGGTAGTTCAGCTCAAGGCCACCCAGCTTCCCCATCCCAACAACCGCAAAAGCAGTCTCTTCAGCCTGATCTGGATCATCGTCAGCAAATGGAGCCCCAAAACGGCCTGCTAATTCCTGCCGCGCCATCAGGCACGCCTGCCTAAGACACACTTCAGCCAGCCACGACAGTTGCTTCGCCCCTTCCCCCTGTTTCATTTGACCGTGGAGGTCGTTCAAAGCAATCCGCAGAAATTCTTCATTCCGGAAACGGCGTAAACCATCAAGCTGCAATTCATAATCGTCAGCCAGAGCCATTTGCTCGGCAAGATCAGTCTGCAGTTGCTGCCGATCCTTACTGGCAACAGCGCAGGAACGCGAAACCATTGTGTCGAGAAGTTCAGGACGTTGAATAAATATCCGTGATAACAGTTGGCTTGAACCAAACAACGTCACCAGCAGCTTAACGATTGCCGGGTTTTCAACCAGCAGCGAAAAAAACGAGTTGCGGGCGCGGATGCTGCTGATAAATGCTTCAAGGTTATTGAGAGCCTGATCAGGATTCGGCGAATCTAGCAGCTCTCCCATCAGTCGTGGTGCCAGTTTTTCAAGACAGCGTCGTCCACGCCGGGTCAACCGCATGTGAGGGTCGCCACCACGCAACATCAATAAACTGTCGTAAGCAGCATCAGGATTAGTAAAGCCCTTTTCTTCCAGCAGGTCTTTGACCAGGTCGGGGTCAGACTCGGGATCAAAGATAAAAGTCACCTCGGGGCGGACATCGACCTCTTCTTCGTCTGCCGAATGAAATAGATCAGCAAAAATCTGACTGACCGCCTGGCGATGTTTTTCGAGTTCAGTCGAAAACTCTTCGTAACTCAAAAATCCACTGCGTCGGGCAAGAACCTCCAGATCACGCGGGTTCTGTGGCAACGAATGGGTCTGCTGCTCCTGTACAACCTGAATCCGGTGTTCCACCATCCGCAAAAACTGATACGCCTGGCTGAGAGCCTGTTGGTCCTCAGCGATAATCAGCTCTTCTTCGCGGAGTAACTGCAGCATCAGCAACGAATTACGCTGTTGCAGTTGTGGTCGCGTTCCGGCATTAACCAATTGCTGAGTCTGGATAAAAAATTCAATTTCGCGGATACCACCTCGTCCCAGCTTGAGGTTGCGCTCCCCTTCCTGCTTGCGGGTCAGGCTGGAATTGATCTTCTGCTTCATCAGCTTAATATCTTCGATCATGCCGAAATCGAGATAGCGACGATAGATAAACGGCTTGAGGCGTTGCAGTAACTCTTCCCCCAGCTCAAGATCACCGGCGACCGGTCGCGCCTTGATCAATGCTGCCCGTTCCCAGCTCTGCCCCCATGACTCGTAGTAAGCTTCAGCCCCATTAATCGAAACAGCCAGATCACCGTTATTACCATCGGGCCGTAAACCGGTATCAACCCGAAAAACAAAACCGTCCTGCGTCACCTGATGGAGTGCTTTCGTCAGCATCTCAGCCAGCTTGACAAAATAGCGATGGAGGCTGATTTTTTCGTTACGACTGCCACCAGTCGTTTCTCCAACCGTAGACGAGTAGCAGTAGATCAGATCAATATCAGAAGAGAAATTGAGTTCGTGACCGCCAAACTTCCCCATCCCGAGAATTGTCATCGTCGCCGGTGAGATTTCCCCGGAATTTTCCTGAAGTGGTTGGCCATATTCATGCTGCAACTGAATCTGACAGACATCGTAAGCACGTTGCAGACAAGCTGCAGCCAGTCCCGATAATTCAGCCATAACATCGATCAAGGTATTGAGACCGCATAGGTCACGGCTGCCGATGCGGAGAATCTGCGCCGCTTTGTAACTGCGAAGACCGGCCTGAAGTGTAGCAAAATCGGCATCGTCCGGAATCGATTTGATCAGATCAGTCAGCATCTCACTTTCATTGCGAGGATGATCAATCTCACCATCTACAAACAGGTACTGAAAATAATTTTTGTTGCGGTAGAGGATGGCGGCCAGAAACGGTGAGCCGCCCAGAACCGTCAGTAACTGCTGCTGACGTTCGGGGTGGGTAAGAATCGCTCGCAGAGTCTCAGTCTCGAGAACATCGAACAACCGTTCAAGAATATTGAGGGCATGGTCAGGGTCGGCACTGGCAAGTGCCAATTGGAGGATTTGAGCAAGGAGGTCACGATCATTCAAGCGCTCATCAATCAGGACAAGGTTGGTTTTCGCCCGTTCACCATCAAGCAGCTCGAAGCTATCGAGCCAGGCGACAAAAGTGTCATCGGCGACGTCAAGCAGTTCCATCTTCTCCGTAATATCGCGTAAATCCGCTACCATTTTCACCCTTAACGTTGCCTGATATTCTCACTGAGACCGGTAAGATAATCACCTTGAACCACCCCTTTTTCAGTGATAATCGCGGTCACAAGTCGCTGCGGTGTGATATCGAAAGCGGGATTAAAAACATCAACTCCCTCAGGAGCCAGCTGAATATCTTTGATGTGAGTTAGCTCGCGGGCATCACGCTCTTCAATCGGGATCTGACTGCCATCGCTTAAACTGAGATCGATTGTTGAAACCGGTGCAGCAACATAAAACGGGAGATTGTGCTCCTTTGCCAACACCGCAACAGTGTAGGTGCCGATTTTATTGGCAACGTCACCATTGGCAGCAACCCGGTCAGCACCAACGATGACACAATCGATCGCCCCTTTGCTCATCAGGTAACCCGCCATATTGTCGCAGATCAATGTCACCGGAATATTGTCTTTCTGCAGCTCCCACGCCGTCAGTCGGGCCCCCTGCAAAAACGGGCGGGTCTCATCGGCAATCACCGAAACCTTTTTTCCCGCTTCGACTGCCGCACGAATCACTCCGAGAGCGGTTCCGTAACCGGCCGTCGCCAACGCTCCGGCGTTGCAGTGGGTCAGGACTCTCGCTCCATCGGGGATCAGAACTTCCCCGTGTTTCCCCATTGTGCGATTAATCTTTTCATCTTCCTCAGTGATCGCCAGGGCTTCGTATTCGAGTCCGATCTTCAACTCCAGCACGCTACGCTCAAGATTCGATTCGGTAAAATGTTTCATCCGATCCAGTGCCCAGACCAGGTTGACTGCCGTCGGTCGAGTCGCCGCCAGAACATCACAAATCTCTTTGAACTGCTGAAAGAAATCCCAGCTCGATTCTGCTTCGATATCACGCGCTCCGAACCACGCGCCAATCGCAGCCGCCACACCGATTGCCGGAGCACCACGGACGACCATCGAGCGAATCGCCTCGGCAACCTCCTGATAGGTTTTATACGTATGCCACACCTCTTCAGCCGGTAACAGCCGCTGATCGAGCATCTGACACTGACCGGCGATAAAACGGATTGGCCGGATCACTTTACTATCAATTGGACACGACATAATGATGATCCCTTATTCTGCCAGTTTCTTTTTCAGCAGCTGATTGGCCATCCCCGGGTTCGCTTTCCCTTTGCTGGCCTTCATCACCTGGCCAACGAAAAAGCCCATCAGCTTCTCTTTGCCGCCGCGATATTCAGCAACCTGCCCCGGATTGGCAGCAATCACTTCATCGACAATCGCCTCGATAGCACCGGTGTCGGTGACCTGTTTGAGTCCTTTCTCCTCGATGACCTGATCGGCGGTTTTTCCCGTCTGCCATACCTCTTCAAAAACAGTCTTGGCAATTTTCCCGGAAATTGTGTTGTCATCAATCCGCTTGAGGATCCCCGCCAGCAATTCAGGAGAAACAGGGCACTCAGCAATCTTCAGACCCTTCTCCTTGAGGGCGCCCAGGACTTCACCCATCACCCAGTTGGAACAGATCTTCGGATTGTTGTGCAACGCCACCAGTGCTTCAAAATATTCGGCCACCGGTCGTTCAGCTGCCAGCACTCCGGCATTGTAGGCAGGCAGTCCCAGGTCGTTCTGATAGCGGGAAATCTTATCCAGCGGCAGTTCAGGCAAACCGTTACGGACCCGCTCGACCCACTCATCAGCCACTTGAAGCGGCAACAGATCAGGATCGGGGAAGTAACGATAATCGTGCGCTTCTTCCTTGCTGCGCATCGAACGGGACACCCCGGCATCGGGATCAAATAAGCGGGTTTCCTGCACCACTTCACCGCCATCGTCAATAATGTCGATCTGCCGCTCGACCTCGTACTCAATCGCCTGCTTGATAAACCGGAATGAGTTGAGATTTTTCAGTTCGGCACGCGTCCCCAGCTCTTTCTGTCCCCATGGGCGCACCGAAACGTTGGCATCACACCGGAAAGACCCTTCCTCGAGGTTGCCGTCACAAACCCCCAGATAGACAACAATCTGGTGGAGCTGTTTAAGATAGGCAATCGCCTCATCGGAACTGCGCATATCGGGTTCCGAAACAACTTCCAGCAACGGCGTACAGGCACGGTTCAAATCAACCGAAGAGCTGTTATCATCGTTATGGAGAAGCTTCCCGGCATCTTCTTCCATGTGAATCCGGGTAATTCCGATCCGCTTTTCACCCGATTCTTCGGTCTCGATGTCGAGCCAGCCGTGTTCACAGATCGGCAGTTCAAACTGCGAGATCTGATACCCTTTCGGCAGGTCGGGATAAAAATAGTTCTTCCGCGCGAAGATTGAACGGGGGGCAATCTGACAATTGGTCGCTAATCCCGCCTTGATCGCATCCTCAACCACCTGGCGATTGAGAACCGGCAACGCTCCCGGCAAACCGAGACAAACGGGACACGTCTGGCTGTTGGGAGATTGACCGAACCCGGGGGAACAGCCGCAGAAAATTTTTGTTTTGGTCGTCAGCTGAACATGAACTTCCAGCCCGATTACAACTTCATATCTCGAATTCATTTTGGAATCCTGTTAGAAAATAAGTATCCCCAACTTAAAACAGGGGGAATTTACGCAACTGAAGAAATATAATCAGCCCCCTCTCCCCGAGGGAGAGGGTTGGGGTGAGGGGAAACCGCCCCTCATCCGCCCGTTGGGCACCTTCTCCCTCAGGGAGAAGGATATAATCAGATCCTCTGATTACACCTCGGGAACGCGCTGGTTCCAGTCAGTTGCCTGTTCAAACGCATAAGCAGCCTGAAGCATCTCATCCTCGGCAAAGGGTTGACCAATCAACTGCAAGCCGATGGGCAAACCTCTCTCACTGAAGCCACACGGGAAACTCATCGCACAGGTTCCCGCCAGATTCGTCGGGATAGTGAAAATGTCGGAAAGATACATCTGCAACGGGTCATCGACCATCTCACCGATTTTAAACGCGGGAGTCGGCGCAACCGGAGTCAACAACAGATCCACCTCCTCGAAGACCTTGAGGAAGTCCTGCCGAATCAGTGTCCGCACTTTCTGTGCTTTCAGGTAGTAGGCATCGTAATAACCCGAAGAGAGAGCGTAGGTTCCGAGCATAATCCGCCGCTTCACTTCGTCACCGAAACCGGCAGAGCGGGTTTGCTGATACATCCCGATCAAGCCCTCACCCGGGTCCTGACGTTTTCCAAAACGGACACCATCATAACGGGCCAGATTGCTTGATGCCTCAGCCATGGCAATCAGATAGTAACAGGCCACTGAATAATCGGTGTGAGGCAGGCTCACCTCGACAATTTCAGCGCCCAGCTGACGATAGGTCTCAATCGCAGCATCAACCGCCTGTTTGATTTCAGGATCGAGCCCGTCGATAAAATATTCCTTTGGCAGACCGATTTTCTTCCCGGTCACCCCCGCGTTGAGATTTTTCAGATAATCGGGGACCGGGCAATCGACCGAGGTCGAATCGGCAGGATCGTAACCGGCAACGACATTGAGCATCAGCGCACAATCTTCGACATTACCCGCCACCGGGCCAACCTGGTCAAGAGATGACGCAAATGCCACAACGCCATAACGGGAAACCCGGCCATAGGTCGGTTTCAAGCCGACAACACCACAGTGAGAAGCCGGTTGACGCACCGAACCACCGGTATCGGTCCCCAGCGTCGCAACCACCTGACCTGCAGCAACCGCTGCGGCACTGCCACCCGAAGAACCACCGGGAACCCGCTCAGTATCCCACGGGTTATGAACCGCACCGGCAGCACTGTTTTCGTTGGAGCTCCCCATGGCAAATTCATCCATATTGAGCTTGCCGACAATGATCGCCCCCTGTTCACGTAGCTTGGCAATCGCCGTTGCATCGTAGGGTGAGACATAGTTATCAAGAATCTTCGAGCCGCAGGTTGTTCGCACATCGAGGGTATTGAAAATGTCCTTGACGGCAACCGGAATCCCGGTCAGCAGTCCCATGTTTCCAGCCGCAATCTGCTGATCGGCCTGCTCTGCAGCCGCAAGAGACTCGTCTTCACAAACAGTGATGAATGCGTTCAGAGTGCTGTCAGTCGCCTTGATCCGCTCTAAACACGCCCTGGTCAACTCGACAGAGCTCAGGTCACCGGCAAGTAATTTCTGCCGCATGTCCTGAATGGTTAAATCCTGGAACTTCATAAATACTCCAAAAAATGTTTTTTGTGCTTACTCGATAACCTTGGGAACCCGGAAACAGCTTTCGTCCGACTCAGGAGCATTCTGCAATGCCCGCTCAATCCCGATTGATGCCCCGACTTCATCGTCACGGAACGCATTCGACATCGGCACCGCATGAGCCATTGGCTCAACACCGTCGGTATCAAGCTCATTGAGTTTGTCAACATAACCCAACATCGCATCCATCTGACTGGTCATGACCTTTAAGTCAGCTGCGTCAAGATGGAGTCGTGCCAGCCGGGCGACATGTTTGACATCTTTTTCAGTAATCTTCATACATTATCCTTTAAAATAATACTCCCTCGCCCTTGAGGGAGAGGGCCGGGGTGAGGGGGCGAATCTGAGCTCCCCCCCTCATCCAGCCACCAACCACCATCTTCTGGAAGGCAAAAGGTTAATCATTAAGTTCACTTACGGCAACCACTGCTTTTGCCACTTTCTGCAGGGCCTGAGTGGTTGTCGATTCGGGATATTCAAGGACGTGAGGTTTCCCGGCATCTCCACCGATAACAACCAGTGGCTCAAATGGAATCTGTGCCAGCAAAGAAACTCCGGTTTTTTCGGCCAGTTTTTCGGCACCGCCCGACTTGAAGATATCCGACCGTTCGCCACAATGAGGACAGATAAAACCGCTCATATTTTCGACCAGACCAACCACCTTCAATTTCAGTTCCTTGCAGAAACTGAGTGATTTTTCAACATCGGTCAAAGCAACATCCTGCGGAGTGGTCACCACAACAGCAGAGGCCCCTGAGCCAAGCAGCTGTACTGCACTCAACGGCTCGTCACCGGTTCCGGGAGGACAGTCAAGCAGCAGATAGTCGAGCTCACCCCAGGCAACATCGGCAAGCAACTGCTGGATGGCACCATGCTTCATCGGTCCACGCATGATGGTCGCTTCACTGGTCGACGCCAGCAGAAAACCAATCGACATCAGTTTTAGACCGTTGACTTCGAGAGGGTGAATTCCTTCATTATCCGCCAGAGGTCGTTTCCCCTCGAGACCCAGCATTTTCGGGATACTTGGACCATGCAGGTCAATATCAAGCAGACCGACCTTTTTCCCCTCTTTGACCAGTGCCAGCGCCAGATTGACGGCAGTGGTACTTTTGCCGACACCACCTTTACCCGACATGACAATAATCTTGTTTTTAACTTCACACATCCGCTTATCCAGTGCCTGACGCATCTGAAATTGTTTATCCTGCGGATTTCCCTGCTGATTGATCGAGCAGGAACTATCGTTACAACCATCGCAACCTGACATAACTTTTATTCTCCTTCTTTTGTATTATTGTGATAGAGCCCAAAGCTGTCGGCATAACAACATATGTCCTATGCGACTAACTACTTAAGGCATCAATCAGTTCATCAATCTCTCCAGCGGCATAATCGCCTTCACGAAGAGCGTTCCGGTATTGTTCCAGTAATGATTCGACGGCATGATTATCGTGCTGCTGCCGATAAAGCACCAATAGCTTTCGTACCATCGAATCGTGGGTTGGATCAAGCAATAGCCCCCGCTGGAGGATTGCAGCAGCTTCGGCTGATTCCTTACGTCTCTGCAACAGTTGTGCAAGCAATCCCAGCTGTTCCAGTCGCAATTGAGTCAGGCGATCACGCTGTAAAAACAGATCCCCGCTCAAATCATACCCCGAAAGAAATTCTCCCCTCCAAATTCGCTCCATTTCCCACAGAGCATGTTCCGCCTGCCAGAAATGTTCACGCTGAAGATGATAGCGCACCCGTTCCATCGTTTTATCAAAATGCGAGCTGTCAATAATGACATGACGCAACGACAACATCCCTTTTTCCAGGACCAGATAATCTTTCCGTACCCGTTTATCAAAACACCCTTCGAGGGCTTTGCGTAGACGTGAATGGGCCGTGTCAAAATTATTCCGCGCTTTCTGCGGCGGACTGTCAGGCCACAGCAATCCCATCATCAGTTCGCTGCTGACACTGTGGTTGGGAGATGCAACCAGCAATGAAAGAATCGACCGGGATGCCTGGCCGACCTGATTCATATTAAATGTATGACCATCCAGTTCCAGTTCAAAGCGTCCCAAACAGTGAATCTTAAGGAGTGGAATCATTTGCTCGGCATCATCAAGGGTGACAGCGAGATGAGTATTGAGCAATGCCCGGTATAGTTTCAACCCTTCCCGCTCTCTCACCAGCGGTAACAGTTCTTCAAGTAACTCAGGTGTCATTCCCCAGAAATAGGAGATCCGATGCCGCCGTAATTGTTCAAAAAAGGATTTCCCCTGAACGAGTGCTGATTCAACATTTCCCAGTTTCAACTGCGAAACAGCCAGCCACGCGTACAACCCCGGACGGAACCGCTCCTCTTTCGTCTCCAGTGATCCGTCCAATGCTTCGGCAAAATATTCAGCAGCCTGATGATAATGTCCCAGCGTAAAACTTGTTGCTCCGGCATACAACAGGCTCTCAAGCCGGAAGTAGAGCCCGCCGCTCCGTTCACGCAATTGCAGCCCAAACTTGAGATCATCAAGAGCCCCCGCCTCATTTCCCAATAAAGATCTGACCCAGCCACGCAATTGTAAGAGTCGACTCTGCAAATGGGCGCTGGCAGCATGACCATCAAGTAATGCAATTTCGAGGATTTCCAACGCCCGGACCTGATCCCCTCTAGCCAGCAATAACCCTGCAACATAATAGCTGAGCAATGGCTTCAGGATTGTTAGTGGCTGACGACCACGTTGGCTACTCACTGAGAGCATCTGCCGTTGTTTTTGAAATCCGGCAAGGTCTCCGCTGGCATGAATCAGACTGCAGCACGCCACCTGCAAAATATCTTTTTCTAAAATATAACCGACATCAAGGTTGCAGGTTAACGCTTGTTCCACCGCACTACTTGCAACCAGATAGCGCCCCTGCTGCACTGCCGCTAATGCACGCAATAAATTCAGCTCAAGTTGTTGTTCAACCAGCTGCGACTGTTGTGCTTCAGCCAATGCGCCGGGGAGGAAATCTTCCACAGCCAGAAAACCGCCACCGAAAAACAATTCTGCCATACCCAGAGAATAGATCGCCTTCAATCGTTCAACCCGGCCAAGAGAATCACTGAGTTCGACGATCAATTCACGGTATGCCGGCAGAAACTTTTTCCAGCGTTCAAACGACCCTTCGAGATAAAGGGACTCTCTGACCAGCTGCGCCAGAGCCAGTAATTGCCCACGGCGATCTTCAGTGACCGAAAAGTTCCGATAAGCAAGATTCAACCAGTAATCGGCCTGTGATAGCTGCTCCTGCAAACAATAAATACCCCGAAACAACGCCAGCCAACCACACCCGGTCAGCACCTCCTCGGGAATCGTATTAATCTGTGAGAAAACCTGCGGGCGATGATTTTTTTCCAGCAACAAAAAACCAAGCTGATTGAGGAGCTGGGACACGGCCGGATACTGTTCAGTCGAAACCAGACACCCCAGTGCCGCTGCAAATCCCTGCTGCTGCAGATACCATTCCGATGCCAGCAGTCCAACTTCCTGGCGCTCTTGTTTGGAGAGAATCTGCTTTGCTCTCTGGCGTAGTAGTTCCCGGACCGGAGGTTTAAAAAATAAACATTCCTCCCCATCCAGGGTCTGATTTAATGATAGTTGATGACGGTTCAAATAATCAAACAGCGACGCAATATCGGCAATTTCACTTAATTTTTCGGCCAGAGAAACAGGAACATGATCTAGCAGTGCCAGCTTCAGCAAAGTCCGCCGCCACGGCAGCGGAAACTCTGTAACCATTTTTTCAAAGAACTGCTTTTCGTCAAGGTTCGCTGGATCGGGAAGCTCATCGACAAGTTTACGTAACAATTTCTGATCGATTTCAGCCAGCGGCCCATCACCCGAAAAGAGTAATCCGCGAATCCAGCGGAGCCGATCGGTGTGTTCGGTCAGTTGCTGTTGCAACTGCTGGTGAGCCTCATTAGAACGCTGCTCACTCTCACATAAACGCAGCATCACTTTGATCCGGGCCAGCATTTCAACATTGCTGATCGGCTGTGAAATAAAATCGTGGGCGCCGACCTCCAGCCCTTCAGCCCGCATTTCCGGGGATGCAATATGGGCCGTCATCAAAACCAGCGGGATCATTGCTGTCTGTGGCAACGCCCGTAACCGGCGACACATTTCAAGGCCATCCATTCCGGGCATCTGGACATCGATGAGCGCACCGTCGATATGTTCCCGTTCCGCCAGTTGCAAGCCTGCCAGTGCCGTTGCTGCCGTCAGCACCCTGACCTCGGGGAGATCAAGTTCAATAATTTTGACCAGTAGCAGCAAGTTGGTTGGATTATCATCCACCAGAAGTAGAGTAAATTGTCGTTTTGTCTCGCCCATAAATTTATCTTAAACCGGCATCAGTCCGGCAAATTTCATCAATAACTTCTTCGTACCAACCGAGTTAAAATAAACCGTTACCTTTTGTTTATCTCCGCTGCCCTCAAGACGCCGGATCGTACCAATCCCAAATTTAACGTGACGAACCCGGCTGCCTAACTGAAAACCACCCAGTGTCGCGGCAGCCTTCCGTTCAGGAGGCTGGTGACGTAACGGCTTTACCTCTTCTGCAACGGGTGAAGAATCTTCGCTAATATCCGGGGCAGCAACCAGATCGGCCAGTGACGCAAGATTGTGACCGCCCCCTGCAGCTTTAGAACCGGCCGGTGCAGCAACAGGCTCATCCAGCAACTCAGCCGGGATCTCGGCCAGAAACCGACTCGGCGGATTGAACTGATAGGTTCCATAAACCCTGCGCCGCCGGGCATGAGAAAGATAGAGCTTTTTCATCGCCCGGGTCATTCCGACATAGCAGAGCCGCCGTTCTTCGGCAAGCTCTTCGCCCAGGTCACCGGAGCGGGCATGGGGAAATAATCCTTCTTCCATCCCGGTCATAAAGACCACTGGAAATTCGAGTCCTTTTGCCGAATGAAGCGTCATCAGTGTCACCCGCTGCTGCGTTGCATCGTACTGATCAAGATCGGTAATCAGTGCAATCTGTTCCAGATAATCGTGAACCGAGCCACCCGTTGCAGCATGTTCTTCCATCCCAACCAATAGCTGTTCCAGATTTTCCAGTCGCCCTTTGGCTTCCTGCTTGCCGTCACTGGTCAGTGCCCCGTCAGCTTCTTCTTTCAAAGCCGGACCG
>JAMOPE010000066.1 GCA_027064785.1 Geobacteraceae bacterium | reverse complement strand
CTGCTGATGTCGCCGGGCTGGTATGGCGCAGTGGTGACGGGTCGTTGGTCAACAACGGTTATCGCACCGATGTGCTGGTTCTGGATGATCTCCCTTTCCCGGCGTATGAAAAGCTGGAAGGATATCCTCGCGCTTATAAACTGCCGATCTTCAATTATCCGAAAGCACCGAACAGTAGTTGTATCTCAAGCCGTGGCTGCCCGTATTCGTGCAGTTATTGTGACCGCAGCGTGTTTCGCCGGACGTTCCGTTTCAATTCGGCGGACTACCTTTATCGCCATCTTGAATACCTGAAAGACCGGTTCGGTATCCGTCACGTTAATTTCTACGATGATCAGTTTACTTTTCACCGTAACCGTGTCGAAGAATTCTGCCGGATGATGATGGATCGCCCGCTGGGGATGACGTTTAATTGTGCTGTCCGTGCGGAGCACGTTGATCGTGAGTTGCTGACACTGATGAAGGCTGCCGGATGCTGGATGGTGAGCCTTGGCATCGAAAGTGGTGACGAAGATCTTCTCTCGCAGCATCGCCAGAATGCCAATCTTGATCTCCTTGCCGATACCATTCGGACGATCAAAGCGTGTGGTATCCGTACCAAGGGGTTATTGATGATGGGATTGCCGGGGGAGAATGAAGAATCGATCCGTCGCAGTATGGAGTATGTCTATTCACTGCCGATTGACGATTTCAACCTTGCCAAATTTACACCGTTTCCCGGGTCACCGATCTACGAAAAAATTCATCAACTGGGAACCTTTGACGAAGACTGGGAGAAGATGGATTGTATGCATTTCCAATTTGTTCCTCATGGGATGGAGAAGGAGCGGCTGGAAAAATTATTTATCGAATTTTACAAGAATCATTTCCGGCGTAACCGGGTTCTCTGGGGGTACGTAACCATGTTGTGGAAATCACCCGACAGCTGGCTCCGTTTTGCCGGAAGTGCCGGGCAGTTCTTACGCTTTGCTCTCAGTAATAAACGTTATGGCAACTCCTGAAAATCGGGCGAAAATTTTTGTCGTTATCCCGGTCTACAACCATGCTGAAACATTACGTCAGGTGGTCGAAGGGGTGTTGCGTCACCATTCGCAGGTTCTGGTGGTTGATGATGGCAGTACCGACGGCGGTGCCGACAGGTTGACTGATTTACCCGTTGAGTTACTGCGCTATCCCCGGAACCGGGGGAAGGGGGCAGCATTGCTGGCAGCAGCTGAGTGGGGGATTGCCCGTGATCTGACCCATATGATTAGCCTCGATGCTGACGGTCAGCATGATCCCGATGATCTTCCAAAATTTTTCGCTGCCATTGAAGATGCGCCGCAGGCATTGATTGTCGGTCAACGTAACTTTGAGCAGGACGGGATTCCCGGCTCCTCCCGCTTTGGGCGGACGTTCTCCAATTTCTGGCTGCGGCTGCAAACCGGCAGCCAACTTAAGGATAGTCAGAGTGGGTTTCGTGCCTACCCGCTGTTTATTTTTCAACAGCTCAATTTCTGGACGCGGCGTTATAATTTTGAGATCGAGGTCCTGGTTCGAGCGGCATGGGCAGGGGTTGAATTGCATGATGTTGATATTGCCGTTTATTACCCCCCCGGTGATGAGCGGGTATCGCACTTTCGCGGGTTCATGGACAACTGGCGACTGACATTGCTGAACACCCATCTGACAATGCGGTCGATTGTCCCCTGGCCCCATCGGAAAATTGTTGAGGTCCAATCGGAGGAGCCAGCGCAGGTTAAAAGCCTGTCGGTCATCCACCCGCTGCGTTCGATCCGTCAGTTGCTGAAGGAAAATACCTCACCGAAGCAACTGGCTGCGGCTGCTGCGGCCGGAATTGTCCTCGGGACGCTGCCGCTGCTGTTTTGCCATACGATTGCTATTTTATTTGTCTGCGGTTTTTTTCGCCTTAACAAAGTCGCCGCCGTCAGTGCCAGTCAGTTGTGTATGCCGCCACTGGTTCCGGCACTGTGTATCGAGGTGGGCTATTATCTGCGTAACGGCAGCTGGTTGACCGATTTTTCTATTGAAACCCTTGGTTATCAGGCGGCGCAGCGTTTTTACGAATGGTTTCTCGGTTCATTAATTGTTGCCCCGCTGTTGGCGTTGATTGTTGCTGCGATCACCTATCGATTGGCACAGGCCATCAGTCGTGAGACTGCTGCTGGCAAGGAAACAGAAATTCCCAGTCAGGAAGAGCGGGAAGCGCGCCAGAAATGGACAAGCCGGAGTATCGGTTCATCGTGGCAGCATCAGTCATTTTATCTGATGATCCGTCTCGGTGGTCGACGTGCCGCGTATGCGTTGCTGTATGTTGTGGTTTTCTATTATACTTTGCTGCCCTCGGTGCGAAAAAAATGTGGTTACTATCTCTCCCGCCGGTTTCCGGAGGTTTCAACCTGGGAGTCGTTCTGGAACAGCTACCGGATGACGCTGGAGCTGGGGAAGGTCCTGATTGACCGGGCATTGGTCGGAATTCTCGGTTCGGAACAGGTGAAAGTCGATCTGGAAGGAAAACCGGAGCTGCTTGATCTTCTGGCTGAAAAAAAAGGGCTGATTCTGGTCAATGCTCACGTTGGCTGCTGGCAGGTGGCGATGTCGGCACTCGAGTTTGTCAACACTCCGGTCAATTTGCTGATGCAGCGTGAAGAGGACGATATTGATCGTCACTACTACGAGCACGCAGGGATTGAGTGTCCTTACCGGATTATCGACCCACGCGGCTATCTTGGTGGAGTATTGGAGATGGTCGAGGTTCTCAAGCGTGGTGAGGTGTTGTCGGTGATGGGTGACCGGATGCTCGGTGACGACCGTAACGGCGTCGAGATTGAATTTATGGGGGGAACGGTGACGATGCCGTTCAGTGCCTACAAACTGGCTTCGGCAACGGGAACTCCAATTGTCGTCCTCCTTTCGTATAAAACTGCGTCCGATAGCTATGGCTTAAAACTTTACAAAACGATCCGTGTTCCATCGGGTTTGGGTCGGGGCAACAGCGTTTATAAACCGTTTGTTCGTGAATTTGCCGAATCGCTCGAAGATTTTTGTCGTGAACACCCGTTTCAGTTTTTCAATTTTTTCGATATGTGGCAGAATCAACCATCTGGTTCAGATGATAAACATTGAAGGAGTTTAAATGATGAGCGTAAAGGAAAAGCTCAAGCAAGTTTTGATCGAAGATCTCAATCTCGAAGATGTTGAGCCCGAAGAGATTGATGACGATATGGCGTTGTTCGGCGATGGTTTGGGGCTCGATTCCCTTGATGCGGTCGAGCTGGTTGTCATTGTCCAGAAACATTTCGGTGTCGAAATCAAGGATATGGAAGAGGGGCGACCCGCATTCCAGACGATTAATACGCTGGCTCAGTATATCGAGGAGCGGATGGCCTGATGGCAGGGCTGACGCCGATCGCAATTACCGGTCTCGGCTGCCTTTCGGGAGCGGGGATGAATCTGAACGAATCGTTGGAATCGCTGTTCCGTAACGAACGTCACCCTCATCCCCCGTTCCGTTTTTCAACCGATCACCCCGTCAGTTATCCGGTACTGGAGCTGCGCGAAGAGTTTAAGCTGCCCCTTGATGCCGGGGAGACAGTTTATGCCCGGACCAGTCAACTGGCACTGGTCGCTGCCCTCGAAGCATTGACCGACGCCGGGTGGGATGCTGAAAGCTTGCGGGGGAAACGGGTTGGGGTCTGTGTCGGGACAACGGTGGGCTGTTCGTTGAATTGTGATGAGTTCTACCGTGCCTACAAAGAAGAGCAGCAGCCCGATATGAAAATTATCGAACGGTTTCTGCGTAGTAATCCCGCCGCAGTGATTGCCCGGCAACTGAAACTTGACGGTCCGACCCAGACTGTTGTCAATGCCTGTTCCTCTGGGACCGATGCGATCGGGATCGGTG
>JAMOPE010000065.1 GCA_027064785.1 Geobacteraceae bacterium | reverse complement strand
CACAACCACAACCCCGGCAAGGTAAATCCACCCAAGACCACTGCTCGGTAGGACCAGCAACAGAAAAACAATCATCAGAGCGTGAAAAATTCTTACCAGTAGAAACGATTTCTCTTTGCCGAGACGTGAAGGAATTGAGTGGAGCCCGTGCTCAACATCGTAGTCGTAATCCTGCAAGGCGTAGAAAATATCGAACCCCGAAACCCAGAACAATACAGCGATTCCCAGTGACATGACCGGCCAGCCGAGATCACCCCGCAACGCCACCCAGGCACCGATAGGAGCGGCGGCAAGGCAGATTCCCAGAACAATGTGGGCAAAGTGGGTGAAGCGTTTACAGTAGGCATAAAGGACAAAGAAACCAAGTGCGACCGGGGCCAGCTTAAAACACAGCGGATTCAACATCCATGCAGCAAAGAAAAATAAGACCACGGCCCCGAGGATAAACAGTGCTGCATCTCGAACTGAAACAGTTCCGGCGGGGATATGACGTTCGGCAGTCCGGGGATTTTTGGCATCAATTTTTGCATCGATCAGGCGGTTCAACCCCATCGCTGTGGTTCGTGCCCCGGCCATCGCAACACAAACCCAGAAAACCTGGCCAAAGCTAGGAGCTACACCATTAGCCAGCGATGCCAGCACCACCCCCATCAGGGCAAACGGGAAGGCAAAAATCGTGTGGGAAAATTTGATCATCTCCAGCAGAGTTTTGAATTTTTCCCAAATCTGCTTTGAATCCATGTCAACGACCTTTTCAGCATGCAGAATTAAAGCCGCCAATTTACACCCTGACAAAGAGGGGAACAAGGGCTTTCAACTATTTGTTTTAAAGAGATGCTCTGTTATGATCGCCGCCATGTCAGAATTTCTTGTCAATTACGGCCTCTGGTCGCTATTTTTTATCAGTTTTTGTGCCTCAACCCTGTTACCACTAGGCTCGGAGTGGTTGCTGATTGCTCTGCTGTTGCAGGGGAGCAACCCGCTTGCTACTGTTGCAGTAGCAACGCTGGGGAACTCTCTCGGTGCAGGAACCAACTACCTGATTGGCTCTTATGGTGGTGACTGGCTGATCGAAAAAGTTCTGAGGATTGATGAAGCTCGTCAGCAACAGGCAATCCGCTGGTTCAATCGCTATGGCAGTTGGTCGTTGCTGCTGGCATGGCTGCCGGTCATCGGTGATCCACTCTGTCTGGTCGCCGGAATGTTGAAAACACCCCTGCTGCGATTTTCCCTGCTGGTGACAACCGGCAAAGGATTGCGCTACACATTCCTAACGATACTCACTTTGCGTGGAGTTGAGATACTCTCCCGATCGGGAGTTCTCTGATGCTCTACACCCCCGCCTTTGCCGCACTCTATCTGGCCAACTTTTCACTGGTTGCCAGTTTTGCCACGTTCTTCCTTTTCCCGTTGTTCATTACCGGACACGGTGGTAATCAACAGGATATCGGCATCATTATGGGTGTTTTTGCTCTGGCCTCGGCACTGTGCCGCCCATGGGTCGCCGAAATGATTGACCGAATCGGCCGAAAACGCAGCTACACCATCGGCTGCATCATGATGACCGTCATGCCATTACTGCATCTGCAATTACAGGGAGACATTTCCAACTATTATGTGCTCCTGCTCGGACTACGAATTATCCACGGTATTGGGCTGGCAATCTGTTTCACCGCAATTTTTACTTTCATTGTTGATCTGATTCCGGAGGAACGACTCAATGAGGGAATCGGGATGTTTGGGACTTCGGGATTGATTGGAATGGCAGTCGGACCATTAATTGCCGAGCCGATTCTGGAAAACTACGGATTTCCCGCCTTCTTCATCACCGCAGCGGGATGGGCCGCCGCCGCACTCATCCTCCAGGCACCAATAAAAGACAGACACCATCTGCAGGACAAAAAACCTCCACAGTCCCCCTCGTTTTTTGTCTTACTGAAAACCCGCAAGCAGCTTGTCTGCGGAGGACTGGCAGTTCTATTTGGTTTCGGGCTGGCAGCGACCGGGAGCTTCATCGCTCCCTTTGCCGAAGCCCGGCATCTCAGCTACATCTCACTCTATTACCTTGCTTATTCAACATCTGCCGTCGGAGTCCGTTTTGTCGCCGGAAAAATGGCTGATCGCCTTGGTGAAAACCAGATCATCCCCTGGGGGTTATCACTGGCAGCAAGTGGCTTATTACTGGTTCCGCTGGTTCACGGTAACGTTTTACTGCTGGTGGTTGGATTTATTTTCGGCATCGGTCACGGACTGCTGTTTCCCGCCCTCAATGCCATGGCAGTACGCGATGAAGCATACGACGTACGTGGTAAAGTGACAGGTATCTTTACCGGAGGGATTGATGCCGGAATCTTCTGCGGAGCAATAATCTTGGGGAGTATTGGTGAAATTGCCGGGTTTTCAACCCTGTTTATCTGTGCAGGACTGATGGTCCTGAGCGGTTTAGGGCTGTTTCGTCTCGCCCCGCAAAAATAGCTGGCAGCCTAATTGTTGCATGCCCGTTCAATGTCTTCAGTCTTACCGATAATCACCAGCATATCGCTATTTTTGATAACGTGGCTGGCCGGTGGCAAAGTAAAAAACTGCCCCGTCAGAACGTCTTTGATGGCAATAACAGTGATATCGTAATCCTTCCGCAGGTGAAGGTCGAGAAGGCTTTTTCCAACAAAATGAGCGGGCGGAGCTGTTTCTGTGATGGAATATTCTTCCGCCAGCGGAATAAAATCGAGAATATTGGGCCGCGACAGACTCAGGGCCGTTTTTTCCGCCATGTCTTTTTCGGGGAAGATAATATCTGTTGCACCCACTTTTTTGACAATCTGACCATGATCTTCATCATTGACCTTGACCAGAATCCGCGGGACATTCAGCTCCTTCAGATAGAGCGTAATGAGGGTCGAAAGGTGTGATCGGTCTCCGGTTGAAACAATGACCGCATCCATGTCACCAATCCCCTGCCCTTCAAGAAATTCCTTGTTGGCCGCATCAGCAAAAATTGCGTAGGACACCTGTTCGTGAATCCGCTGAACCTTACTCTGCTTCATATCGATAGCAACCACTTCGTGCCCGTCTTCAAACAGGGAACGTGCAACGTGGTAACCGAAATTACCCAGGCCGATAACACAAAAACGCTTCATCCTTCCAACCCTTTCTGAAACACATCAATCAACCGATCATAATATTTTCTTCAGCGTAATGGATAGCTCCATTGCGTGTCCGGCTGATGATGGTAAAAGCAATCGTCAACAAGCCGACCCGCCCGACAAACATCAGGAGGATAATAATTATTTTTCCCAGCGGAACCAATGTGGCCGTTGCCCCAAGAGACAAACCAACTGTTGCAAAGGCAGAGACAGCTTCAAAAGTGTAATCCATAAAGCCGCCATGGCTGGCGGCAAACGGTTGTCCCCATAACTGGACCGTCAGCAAGGCAAACGTCGCGGCAAACAGAAAAAATCCTGCCAGCATCATCAATGTCAGGGTTTTAGTAGCAATTTCATCGGGAATCGTACGGCGAAAAATACTGGTATGGGGTTCCCCGCGCAGCCGACTGATAAGGATAGCAAAGAACAGTGCCAGACTGGTTGTTTTGATCCCGCCACCGGAAGACCCCGGAGACGCCCCGACGAACATCAGAAACATTATGAAAAACAGTGTCGGGGCTTCAAAACGATTGAAATCAATCGTATTAAACCCGGCGGTCCGGGTCGTCACCGATTGGAACAGTACCGTCAAAAAACCCTCTCCGGTGCCCAAGTGAGACAAGGTTGATGGAAATTCCAGAAGATAAATCATCAATGTGCCACCCACCAGTAACACTGCTGTCGTAATCAGAACCAGGCGGGTATGCAGGGACAGGTGACGCCGGGTTTCTTTATGCCTCACGTTATCAATTAATTCACGTAACA
>JAMOPE010000064.1 GCA_027064785.1 Geobacteraceae bacterium | reverse complement strand
TCGTGGAGACAACAGCCTTACCATAGCGGCGACGCATATCAGCAGCAAGGCGCCATGCATTTGCCGAATTTGAAAATGCCCCGATCTGAACAGCAAAGGTTCCGGCATCATAACTGGCCGGAGCAGCAGCAATAAGCGCTTTATCATCGGCACGATAACCGAGGGCAACTAACTCAACCTGGGCTGTGCCCGACTCGACAATTCCAAGTTTTTTTGCTGCACCATACGAAAGATCAATAATTCTCCCGGCAACAAAAGGGCCACGGTCGTTGACCCGAACAACAATGTGCCGACCGTTACCTAAATGAGTCACCTTGACGTAAACACCCAACGGCAGTGTCTTATGTGCAGCACTCAGGCCGTACATATCGTAGACCTCACCATTACTGGTCTTCCGCCCGTGGAACTTGCGCCCGTACCAGCTGGCTATTCCACGCTGACGAAAACCGCGATGATCACGCAGCGGTTGATAGCGTTGTCCATCAACCTCATAGGGCTTTTGCCATCCAACTAGTTCGCGAGTCTCCGGTGTATCAATCACCCGCGTGGTATGACCCCCGCCACCGCAACTGGTAAGAATCAGTAAAGCAAGGCAAACAGCAAAACGTACAGGAACAATCATCAACAGACTAATTCTCTTCCTCGATCTGTGACATGGCACGGAAACGCTGATAACGTTGCTCGATTAAGCCTTCAGGAGAATATTCTTCGAGTTCCGCAAGATGCTTGAGGAGATATTCCTTAAGAGTTGTTGCCGCCAAATCGTGATCCTGATGAACACCACCAAGGGGTTCAGGAATAACATCATCGATCACTGTTCCCAAACTATCAACATCATGTGCTGTCAACTTAAGAGCCTCTGCTGCCTGCGGGCCTTTGGCTCCATCATTCCAGAGAATAGCAGCACACCCTTCTGGTGAAATAACGGCATAAACCGAATACTGCATCATCAATACACGGTTACCGACAGCTATCGCCAATGCTCCACCGGAGCCACCTTCTCCAGTCACGGTAACGATAACCGGAACACGCAGCATTGCCATCTCACGCAAGTTTCTTGCAATGGCCTCAGCCTGACCACGCTCTTCGGCGCCGATACCCGGAAACGCCCCGGGAGTATCAACAAAAGTGAAGATCGGCAGCCCAAATTGATCAGCCAATTGCATGACCCGTAGTGCCTTACGATAGCCTTCAGGGTTCGGCATGCCGAAATTTCGATGCACCTTCTGTTTGGTATTGCGCCCCTTCTGGTGACCGATAACACAACACGGCTTACCATCGATGCGGGCAAAACCACAGACTAACGCCGGATCATCACGATAATTACGGTCGCCATGGACTTCAGACCAGTCGGTAAAGATACGTTCGATATAATCAAGGGTGTAGGGACGATTAGCATGACGTGCCAACTGGGTTCTCTGCCAACGCGTCAAGTTGGAGTAAACCTCATTTTTTAATTTATCGGCTTTTTTCTCCAGCTTTTTTATTTCACTGGAAAAATCGACATTGTCGGTCGAATATTCGCGCAATTCACCAATTTTGGTTTCGAGATCTGCAATCGGCTTTTCAAAATCGAGATATTGATTCATCAAGTTTCTCCCTGCCCTACACGTAGGTACCAGCTGGTTATATCTATTTTTTTAAATTCACAAGAGCTAACAGTAAAACCTCAGCATAATGAGGTCAAGTATTTGTCTATCTTCAAGAGGATTTCCCGACCATTTTTATTCAAAACTCATCACGCTGAAATCAAATAAGGCCTCAGCATCAACCATTGCTTCATCGCTGGCTGCCATTTTCAACTGCTTCGGCAACGTAATGGTTGTCTCACTGCGATTGGGAATCACAATATGCAGCTGAACCTCACAATTCCCCCGATAACGCTGAATAAGTCCTTTAAGCTGTCGAAGTTTCATCTCTTCAAGACCGGGCGTTGTCAGACGGATATGGACCCGTTTCGCCATGGTTTCTTTAACATCTTTCAGCAGCGCAACTTCTGTCGCCAGGATTTTGCAGGCCTCCTCCCCGACATCAAGCTCACCACTGACAAGCAACGGGTCCTCCCCTTTCAGTAACTCCATCGATGCCGTATAAACTTCGGGGAAAACAATGACCTCGACCGAGCCACTTAAATCTTCCAGGGTGATGAATGCCATCCGGTCACCCTTTTTCGTGATAAGTTCTTTAATTCCTGAAACGATCCCGCAAATCCGAACCTGTTCTTTGTCAGTTCGCTCTGAAAGTTCAGACGCATCGCATGTTGCAAAACGCTTGATTGAATCACTGTAACGGGCAAGGGGATGGCCGCTGACGTAAAAACCGAGAGCCTCTTTTTCATAGCTGAGAAGGGTTTTTTCGTCCCATTCGTCGATATCGGGAAGATCACCATAACCGTTGCCACCGAGAGAGAGAAGTTCCTCACTTCCGAACAGTGAATCCTGCCCAGAATTCAGCTCTTTCTGCAATCGTTGTCCGATTTCCATCGACTCTTCAAAACTGCCAAAGAACTGGGCCCGCTTCCCCCCGAGAGAATCAAAAGCACCACATTTGATCAATGCTTCAACAACCTTTTTGTTCACCTTGCGTAAATCAACCCGTTCACAGAAATCCTGCATTGATGCAAACGGTTTCTCTTTGCGAACCTCCTGAATTGAATCAAGCGCAGCAGCACCAACCCCCTTCACAGCACCGAGCCCAAACCGCATCACCCCTTCAGACACAGTAAATGAACGTGCTGACGCATTAATATCAGGTGGCAGAACCTCAACACCCATTGCCCGGACTTCACTGATATTTTTGATCACCTTGTCGGTGTTCTCCATATCTTCAGTCAGCAGTGCTGCCATGAATTCAACGGGATAGTGGGCTTTAAGATAGGCTGTCTGGTAGGCAATCAGAGCATATGCTGCCGAGTGAGATTTATTGAAACCGTAAGCGGCAAATTTTGCCATCAGATCAAAAACACTCTCGGCTTTTTTTAAATTCAGCTTGTTCTCAGCCGCCCCGGCAAGAAAGATCTTCTTCTGCTTGTCCATCTCCTCGGCTTTTTTCTTCCCCATAGCCCGACGCAACAGATCCGCGCCCCCAAGGCTATATTTTGCCAGAACCTGAGCAATCAGCATGACCTGTTCCTGATAGACAATGACACCATAGGTATCTTTCAGGATAGGCTCAAGCTGCGGGAAGTCGTACTCAAAACGTTCAGTACCATGCTTCCGTTTGATAAACGAATCGACCATTCCCGAGCCAAGTGGGCCGGGACGATAGAGGGCAACCATCGCAATCAAATCTTCAAAGCAGTTGGGCTTTAATTTGACCAAATATTCTTTCATTCCACTTGATTCAAGCTGAAAAACACCCGTTGTTTCACCACGGGATAAAAGATCAAAGGTCTTTTTGTCGTCGTCAGCAATCAATTTGAGATCAAAATCAGCATCACGCCCTTCACGAATCAGTCGCACAGCATTTTCAATAACCGTCAGGGTTTTCAACCCGAGGAAATCGAACTTGACCAAGCCGATCTTTTCGACATAGCTCATCGGGTACTGGGTCACCTGACCACCCGACTTTGGATCAACATAGAGAGGCAGAAATTCAGAAAGTGGCGTTGGAGTCACCACAACCCCAGCAGCATGGGTTGATGCATGACGGGTTAACCCTTCAAGAGCAAGGGAAATCTTCACCAGCTCTTTGATTTTCGGGTCTTTGTCGATCAATGCCTGCAACTGAGGCTCCTGTTCTACGGCCTCCTTTAGAGTAATTCCAAGGACGTTCGGTACCAGCTTGGCGATTTTATCAACCTCGCCATAAGGGATATTTAATGCCCGGCCAACATCGCGTAGTGCCCCTTTCGCCAACATTGTTCCAAAGGTAATAATCTGGGCAACGTTCTCTGAACCATATTTTTCGCGCACATATTCGATCACTCGCTCACGCCCATAGATA
>JAMOPE010000063.1 GCA_027064785.1 Geobacteraceae bacterium | reverse complement strand
CGGGATTGAATTCCGCGAAATGAAAGAATCGAGCTGGTGCTGCGGTTCAGCAGCAACCTTTAGTCTGAAATTTACTGAGGCCAGTCAGAAGATTCTTGATCGTAAGCTGGACAACGTCAAACAGACCAGGGCAGAAGTTCTGGTCACATCAAATCCTGGATGTCACCTGCAACTGGATTGGGGATTGCGTGAAGCTGATATGGCACAACCAGTGCTTCATCTGAGCGAACTACTTGGGGAAGCGACTCCGGATTAGTGAAGATGCAAAGTGAGCCATCCCCAAAGCGCCATGACGCTCTTAGTGACTCACCCCGACATCGGGATTCAGCTTACTATTTCGTAAGGCTTTGTTACCTAAGGCATAGAATGCAGTTAGTATGTAGACAACACTGCCAATGGCATAGATCATTCGAATGGGGACAAAATCAGAGAGCCACGCAAAGAAAATACCGGCAAACATAAACATGGCATTTCGCAACATTTCCCGTGTCGCATAAACACGCCCTAGCTGCCCTCCGGCAACGGTACCCTGCAGCAGCGAATGCATTCACCATAATAATTCGACCGGTGTAACGACGCAGCCAATCACCAATGGTCAGTGCTAAAAGGGATCCCAGAATCATCCCCGCAAAATAACCCGTCACCTGATAGCCCCAATCGACGGCATCTCCCTGTAACGCTTTGGTGATAAATGCCAACATCAAAGTGCCGGTCCAGATTCCGTGCGGCAAATGTTCTATCGTCTCCATGACTGTCAATGCACGGGCAATGGGGTGCTGACGCAGGTATTTCCAGCCCGATGTCAATGACTGCCAGAACGATTCCTTCTCTTCTGAGACATCTATCTCTTCACGTTTGGGCTCGGCTATGAGCATCGCTGCGAGAGCGGCCAGCGCAAATAAAATAACCACACCTATAGCAATCTGGCACAATGGCAGCGCTAAAATGAGCCAGCCGCCAACCATATAAGAGATGGCCATGATGATTTGAGTTGATGCCAGGATAAAGCTGTTAGCTCTGACCAATTGCTGCTGTGAAACCAGCGATGGGATAAGTGCCATGCGGGCAGGTCGATGAAACACATCAGCAGTAGAAAGAGCTACTAAAATGAGATAAATCCCGGCAACCAGCAAAGTCGATTCTGTCTGTGCATAGATCGTTACCAGAATCGTAACTGTAAAAAGTTCGATGGCCAAGGTTGTGGCGATATTGACAAACCAGAGAAATAGAAAATGGCGGTTTAGTAACATAGATCTGAATAATTCTTTTTGGGAAATCTGATAAAAAATGAGGATTGCCATAATGATGTGACAATCCCCAGTGATTTCGTTGTTTTAAAATTCTACCTACACCTTTGTAAGTCGTCCTTTCAATCTTGACCAGATTTCTGTCGTCACAAAGCTATCATCCATATTATCCAGCATCCGTAAAAATTTGGGCCATGGGGCGGCAAACGTAAGCATATTCGGCTTGAATGATTTTCTCACCGCCACATCAAGGGGACCCAAAACCGCCTTTGGTTGATCTTGCTTCAATTCGTGCATGGGGAAACCAACGATAGAATCACAGCCTGTGCCAAACGGGGCAATTACTTCATATGGGGTCATGGCGTCAAAATTTGCCAATCCATGGAGACCAGTGACTACATCCTGATTATTGATAAAGAAAACCACTTAGGGATTGTCCCCCTCTTCCAGAGTGTCCCAGCGCTTGAATACCAGATATTTCCCCGGAGCTGCTTGAGCTGGTCGATGTTTATACATACTCTCAAGATGTTCAAAGCTCTTTTTCCCCCGTTCCACATTGCAAACGTAGCCTTTAACATCATCGCTAAGCTCGCTGTCAAAGCCAAACGGTAAAAAGCTGCCAAAACAACCAAGATTTTCCTTGTTAAAAGCGAGGGATCGCCCTTTTTTCACTGGAACTATCTGGCTAAAAATACACGTATAGCCCATAGGATTGGGATTTGGTGCATCCGGGAACTCTACGTTGTTCAGCTCATCGGTGTAAAAACAGACAATCGGCAGATCGCAACCTGGGAAGTGTTTTTCCCATGCGTCCAAAAAGTGTTCCCTGATTTTGACATCCATTATATTCTCCCCTTATGCAATAGTTCGTTGCTTAATGTTGATGTTTTTCCTTACTGGTTAACATATAATCGGTCTACTGTACACTTCTGTCTAGTAAAAATTAAGGGTCTAGGAAATGAAATCAGCAGATGTAAAAAAAGTTAAAGGGATCAGCAAAAATCAATGGTTGGCAAAAGCACTGGAATTACTAGAATCAAGTGGCTTTGAAGCGGTCAAGGTTGAACAACTGGCCAAGCTGCTAGGGACATCAAGAAGTGGATTTTACTGGCATTTCAAAAACCGGAAAGATTTATTGCAACATCTGCTAAATTATTGGGCCCAAGAATACACCAGCATTCTTATTGATGATCAGGACATGACAAATCTGCCCGCTGGCAGACGTCTACTTGCCGCAATGAAAATAATCCGGAATGAGAACCTGACAAAATACGACCTAGCGATGATCGCCTGGGCTAAGGTTGACCCGCAGGTTCACACTGCTGTCCGGAAAGTTATACAGATGCGTCTTGATTTTTCACGTGAGATTTTTGTGAAGCTGGGCTTTACCGGAGATGAACTGGAAATGCGCGTACAATTGTTTACCTGTTATCATACCTGGGAGAATGCCACATTTTCAACTGAGGACGAAGAGCAATACTTAAGACAGCAGGAACTGCGATATCAAATGTTTATCAACTAGATTCTTCTTTTTCTTCCTCCTAGATTGCCTCCCCGGTCTACTCCTGACTGGAGTTTTAGCGTTTTAAATATGTCGACTATTGGTCGGATATCTGAAATATTTTGTGCTATTGTACAAAACGAATTATCGACACTACCAATAACCCCATAAGTTCGAACTGGAAGAGCCGTGAAACACAACAAAAAATTCAAAAAGGGCGACGTCATCGTCCTATCTCTGGCTCATTTGGCCCACGATACCTTTTCGGCAACACTGGCACCACTACTGCCGCTCCTCATCGAAAAACTAGGGATGTCGCTATCGATGGCGGCCTTTCTCGATATCATCCGCCGGATCCCGGCCTTGTTTAACCCGCTTCTCGGCATCCTAGCCGAAAAAACCGGAACCAAATATTTTGTTATCCTCACTCCGGCCCTGACTGCCATCAGTATGGGTTTGGTCGGATTGGCGAACTCATTTACAGTGCTGTTTATCCTGTTGTTTGTTGCCGGTATTTCGGCAGCACTGTTTCACGTTCCATCTCCGGTGATCGTCAAGGAAGCATCGGGGGACAAAATTGGAACCGGGATGAGTTTTTTTATGGTCGGCGGCGAGCTGGCCCGAACCCTCGGTCCACTGATGATTCTCTCTGCTGTTTCATTGTGGGGACTGGAAGGAATCTATCGCCTGATCCCGCTTGGAATTACCGCATCAGCTGTCCTCTACTTCAAACTGAAGAACCTCGATGTTGATCGAAAACAACTGCAAAAGCCCAAAGAAAAAGGGGATACAAAAAAAATTCTCCGGCAGTACTGGCCCTTTTTTACTGTCATCGCCGCATTCCTGTGTTTTCAGGCTGCGATGAAAAGTGCCCTAACCCTTTACCTGCCGGTTTACCTGACCGGCCAGGGATCGTCACTGTGGTTTGCCGGAATTTCGCTGTCGGTTCTTCAGTTTTCGGGCGTTGTCGGAACATTCTTCGCTGGAAACATCTCGGATCGGATTGGCAGACGCAATACCCTGATCGTCTCGAGTATCGGCTCAGTCCTGACCATGGCGATATTCATTTACACGCAGAATATTATCGTTCTAAGCATTCTCGGGCTGTTCCTGTTTGCCTCGGGGCCGGTATTAATGGCGACGTTTCAGGACACCGATTCAAACATGCCGACATTCATGAACAGTATGTACATGTTCATCAACTT
>JAMOPE010000062.1 GCA_027064785.1 Geobacteraceae bacterium | reverse complement strand
TTGATCGCAATTCGACTACTTATTCTGCTATGGAATATTGCAACGGGAAAAGCTGAAGGTTTCACCCTTACCAATGAAGCCAAAGACAGCATGCACTTGGCTGAAGAAGCACTCGCGTCCAACCAGGCGGAAGGAGGGAAATCGGCATGACCATTGCTGCTCTTTTTATCATTCTACTCCTGTGTCTGCTCACGGGAATGCCAATTGCTTTTGCCTTAGGGCTCTCAAGTGTCACCACAATCATGGTGTTCTCCAATGACTCGGTGGCCTCTATTGCACTCAAACTATTTGCTGCTGAATCTGAACACTATACCCTGCTGGCCATCCCATTTTTTATCCTTTCATCAGCATTTCTTTCAACTGGAGGAGTAGCGAATCGGATTATCAATTTTGCCATCGACTGTGTCGGTTGGATTCGTGGTGGCCTGGCGATGGCTTCGGTTATGGCATGTATGATTTTTGCTGCCGTTTCCGGATCGTCCCCGGCAACCGTTGCTGCAATCGGTTCTATCGTTATTGTCGGTATGGTGAAGGCTGGTTATCCTGAAGAGTTAGCTGCTGGGGTTATCACCAACGCCGGAACTCTGGGGATTTTGATTCCACCATCGATTGTCATGCTGGTGTATGCGGCGGCAACTGAAGAATCGGCAGCACGGCTATTTATGGCGGGACTGATTCCTGGCTTAATGATGGGCAGCATGCTGATGCTGGTCATCTACATTGTCGCTCGGGTTAAAGGGCTGCCGGCGCAACCTTTTGTCGGGTTTAAAAACTTACTTCGTTCCAGTGTGAGTGCCGGTTGGGGCCTGATGATGATCATCATCGTTCTCGGCTCAATTTATGGAGGCATTGCCAGCCCGACAGAAGCGGCGGCCGTCTCGGCAGTATATGCATTTTTTATTGCCATTTTCATCTATCGTGATATGGGACCCCTTAAAGGGATTCCATGGCGGAAAAGCCCGGATGAACCATTCAGCACAACCGTTGTCCGAAATCTGAGGTTAACGATTACGGCATTTCCTAAATCGATTTTTGATAAAGACACCCACAAGGTTTTCAGGGATGCCTCAAAAGTCTCCATCATGCTGTTATTTATTATCGGCAACGCGATGCTGTTTGCTCATGTTCTGACCACAGAAAGGATTCCGCATCATCTTGCTGAAATGATTGTTGGCTGGGGATTGCCTTCCTGGGGGTTCCTGATTGTTGTTAATATCCTGCTCCTCATTGCCGGTAACTTCATGGAACCGTCAGCCATCATTCTGATCATGGCACCCATTCTTTTCCCAATCGCTGTCAAGCTGGGGATCGACCCAGTTCACTTGGGGATTATCATGGTCGTCAATATGGAGATCGGCATGATTACCCCGCCGGTCGGCTTGAATCTGTTTGTGACTGCTGGGATAACGGGTCACAATATAGTCTGGGTAGTAAAGGCAGCATTGCCATGGCTGATGCTACTATTGTTCTTCCTGATTCTGATCACCTATATTCCGCAAATTTCATTGTTCCTGCCGGAATATATTGATCATCTCAAAGGATATTGATAAACATTGATCAGGCCTTATACCCCGTAGATTGCTGCGGGGTAATTCATTCGGCGAATAAATAATCAAATTAACAATCACAGTACAAACTTCGTAAACAAGTTAGGAGGTGGTCTAGGTTGTTTGAACATCCAATCCCGATCTATAAGTGGATGACCGCCTTCATTGGTTAAGCTGCCCTTGTCTGAGGCAGTAAGTCAAAGTAACCCTGATCCGGGGTCTGGCCGTCAAGACTCGAATGGGGTCGGCGGCTGTTGTGAAAGTTGAAGTACCGATTCAATCCTGTTCTGACAGCTGAAGCCGAATCATAGGATCTAAGATAAATATCTTCGTATTTAGCAGATTTTCACAGTCTCTCGATAAGCACATTATCCCGCCAAGAGCCTTTTCCATCCATGCTGATTTTGATCTCATGCTCTTTCAGAAGGCCGGTTAACGTCTGTGAGGTAAATTGACTGCCTTGGTCGGTGTTCGTGATCTCCGGTGTTTCGTAGTTTCTATTGCTTCTTCTACCGCCTCGAGGCAAAAGTGAACATCCATTGTGATCGATACTTTCCATGATAAAACCCGGCGTATGTGCCAATCGAGCACCGCTGCCAGATAGACAAACCCTCGGGCCATAGGAATATAGGTGATGTCCACCGCCCAGACCTGATTGGGTCGATCAATCGACAGGTTACGCAGCAGGTAGGGATAGATCTTGAGACCTGCTCCTGGTCGTGGTTTGCTACCCCCATACGCTTTATCAGCGTTGCCACATGCTTCCGCCCGATGCAGGATCCTTCCTGTTTCAGTAGATACTCTGAGCATGCGAGATCCAGCAAAGGGTAAACCCGGATGCAGATGGTCAATTCGTCTCATCAACTCTTGATCATAATCCGAGGCGGGTCGGGGCAGATAGTACACACTGCCACGGCTAATCCCGACAGCTTTCGCCTGCTTGCTGATCGGTAACGGGTGGTTACGGTTAATCATCGCTTTGCGCTCACCAATCTTTGCGTGCAGTGTCTTGATGTCAACCGGCGGCTCTTTGGCTGCTGTTCCCTGCTCAAAAACTGTTGATGCCTGTTCCAGCAACTGACCTTTCCACTGGGTTATCTGGTTTGGGGTGAACATCAAACTTCTGGGCCAAGTGATTGTCTGTTCCCCTTGCTGGCACAAGCGACAGAGATAAACAAAGCTATGCCCTGTCCGGCAAAATAACCCTCATCGCATTTCCGTAGCAGATGAGTTCTTTCGCCTCTAGGGAGATCTTCAGCCCATAGATAGCTTCCGCATTCGTTCTGATCCCCGGAACCCCAGGGAAGTCGGTTCCAAACAGAAATTTTTCCGGAAATCGCGGCAGCACCGGGAATAATTTAAGCAGGTTTTGGGGCGGCAGGCCACAGACGTCGATATAGACATTCTTGTGCCGTTTGACCATGAACTCGGCCTGCTGATACCAGAAGCCTCGACCGCCGTGAGCTAGGATGATGGTCAAATCCGGGAAGTCGGTCGCAACATCATCATAGCTGTATGGATCGGCATATCTCATTTTTGAGCCGGTAAAGATCGATGTGCCAGCATGCATCATCACCGGCATATTCAGTTGCATACAGCGGTCATAGAGCGGGTAGAGATTTCGGTCGTTGACATAATGCTCGCAATGGACAGGGTGTATCTTCAGACCCCTAATCCCCAGATTAAGTTGCCGCTCGAATTCCTGTGTCGAGTGGTGCAGCGAGGGATTGATGAAACCGAATGGAATAAATCTAGGATATTTTTCGGCGATCTCGATGACCCGCTCAACCGGGTGAATACCTGTGGTTTTGGGGGCATATTCTGGCAGCAGGATCGCATGCTCAACTCCTTCATCAATCAGAATATTATGCAGTTCGCTATCATTCTGGTTGCCATCCTCATCGTACAGCCGCTCCTCATATCGATGACCAAGCGACATCAAAAAACCGAAAGCCTCTTCGGTCCATGCGTGTTTATCCCCGATATGCATGTGAACATCAAAAATTTTCATTGTTCCTACCCTCGAGTTATTGGTGCTGGTGGAATCTGAAGTTTCCCGAACTACGAACCATCGCCCATAAGCTGTTGTTTTTTGCGATACACCATCCCCTGAAAAATAGCCACCGTCTCGTTGGCATCATCAGTGATAAGAACCGAGTAGGAGGCCAGCTTGGGGTTCAGGGCCTGCTCTCTGGCTTCGGCGTAAAGCGTTCCCCCGGTTGCCGCTTTGACAAAGGAGACGCTGGTGTTAATCCCCATAGCCAGATTCCCGTGAGAGTTGGACGCCACCGCAAAGGCAAAATCGGCCAGAGTGAAGATGGCTCCACCGTGAACGGTTTTGGCTCCGTTGAAATGGTGCGGTTTGATTTTCATGCTGGTCTTTGCATAACCGGGCTCAATTTCAAGCAGCTCG
>JAMOPE010000061.1 GCA_027064785.1 Geobacteraceae bacterium | reverse complement strand
GCCTCTTGGTGTTATAGATGTTTTTAGACGCGTTTACAAAACTGGTATTCCGGAGACAATTCCTTTAATGCAGTATCAGGACAAGGTGTTGAACATATGGGTAGAGATGTACGTTTTTAAAATTTCGTCTGAAAGAATTATTGCAATCTATAATGATTTTACTGAGCAGAAAGAGGCAGAAGAGAAACTAAAGAGAAAAGCAGAACAGCTTGAGCAAATAATCAACTTGGCTGTTGATGCATTCTTTTTGAGAGACCACGAAGGGACAATCATTGCCGTAAATCATCAAGCAACAGCGTTAAGTGGATATTCCCGTGATGAACTTCTCGGGCAGAAACTCGCTTTACTCTTTTCAAAGGCAGAGCTTAAAAAGTCACCTTTGAACTTCGCTTTGCTTAAATCGGGGGGAGTTCTTATGAGAGAGAGAGAGCTTTTACATAAAAATGGCACAACCATCCCAATCGAGATACACAGTAAAATGATGCCAGATGGAACGTACCAAAGCTTCATTCGAGATATCTCTGTACACAAACATTCACAGGACGCCCTCCTGAAAAGTCAACGTGACTTGGAGTTGAAAAAAACACAACTTGAAGAAACCAATACCGCTCTCAGGGTTTTGATAAAAAACGCGGAGCAGGAGAAACTTGAACTTGAAGAAGCTATTGCGGCCAATATTTTGACTCTAGTCGAACCCCATCTCGACAAACTTAAAAAATCCGGGATCGATAACAGACAAGCCAGCAGTATAAAAATTATTGAATCAACCCTGAATAACCTCGTTTCCCCTTTTGTACGGACCTCTATCGCCATGAATCTGAAGTTAAGTCCTGCAGAGATTCAGGTTGCAAACCTGATAAAGCAAGGAAAGACATCAAAACAAATAGCGGAGCTTCTGGGTCTTTCGTCTCAGACAGTCGATAAACACCGAAGTCACATTAGAAAAAAAATTGGCGTGACAAACAAGGACATAAGCCTCAGAGAACTTTTGACCTCAAGATCCTGAACGTCAGGCACTCAGTACCGGATTGATAGACCGTAAAACTGTGAGGGGGATGGTGGGCCATTTATAGGTTGCCGCAACGATAGCAAATGCAACTATTTGCTTTTGGAGTTTTCTATGATTTATGAAGAACAGTCGCGTGATAATTTGATTCTTAAGTTAGAACAACTTCGGGATAAAAACCATAATTTGGAAAAATCCCTCCAGCAGTACGAAGCTGCTGAAAAACCAAAAGCGGATAAATGCCCGCATCTACAACTTTTAGAAAATGCTCCGGTGGGGATATTCACAAGCAGTGCAAAGGGGCGGTTGCTGTCAGCCAATCCGGCAATGGTTCGAATCCTTGGCGCTGCTTCAGAAAAGAAGGTGCTGGAATATTATACGGATCTTGGAACACAACTCTATCTCCACCCTTATAAGCGGGATGAATACCTGAAGTTATTAAAAGAGAACTCTCTTGTGACTGATTTTGAGTTTGAAGCACGGACTATCAAGGGAATAACAATTTGGTTAGGACTTACGGCAAAAGTAACCGAACACAAAAATAATGATGACTTCATTATCACCGGATTTGCAACTGATATCAGTGAACGAAAAAATACCGAAGCAAAGCAAAAACTGCTCCTTGCAGCGATAGAGCAAATGCCAGAAGCTATTATGATTGCAGATCAAAAAGGGAATATCTCCTATGTCAACCCCGCCTTTGAAACGGTATCAGGCTACACGCGAGAAGAGGTGATAGGACAGAATCCACGGATTCTCAAAAGCGGTGAGCAGGACGATTCCTTTTACCAGCATATGTGGGAAACCCTTTCCAAGGGTAAAAATTGGAAGGGACGTTTGGTCAACAAGCGTAAAGATGGGACTTTCTACACAGTAGAAGCCAATATCTCTCCATTCTATAATGAGGTCGGAAAAATACTCCACTATGTGGCCACAACACTGGATATGACCGAAGAGGTAAGACGTGAGGAACAATACCGGCAAGCACAAAAAATGGAGGCTATTGGGCAATTAGCTGGTGGTGTCGCACATGATTTTAACAACATGCTGAGTGTCATTCTGGGTCGAGCCGAACTGCGGATGAAAAAAATGGATCCGAAAGATCCTTCTTATGCTGTGCTCCAGGAAATTCAGCAGGCGGCACAACGATCAGCAAACCTCACCCAACAACTCCTCGCATATGCTCGCAAGCAGCCCATTGCCCCGAGTATAGTTGATCTTAATCCCGCAGTAGAAGCCATCCTTCCAATATTACGTCGACTCGCTGGCGAAAACATCAATCTGACTTGGACTCCGGGGGAAGGCTCTTACCCAATCAAGATTGACCCCGTTCAACTCGACCAGATTTTAACGAACCTGATTGTGAACGCCCGTGATGCTATCACCAACACGGGCACGATTTCTCTTGAATCAGGAAAAGTCTCCCTGGATCAAGCTTACTGTGATCGTCATGCTGGTTTTATCCCAGGAACCTACATAATGCTGATGGTGAGTGATGATGGAAAAGGGATGGATCGTGAGACTCTTTCAAAGGTTTTTGAGCCATTTTACACCACCAAGGGCTTGGGTCAGGGAACCGGTCTGGGATTGGCTACAGTCTATGGTGCGATTAAACAAAATCAGGGCATTATCGATGTGTACAGTGAATCTGATAGGGGAACCACTTTCACAATCTATCTACCAAACCAACAGGAATCTAGCGCAGATAAATCTGCTAAAAGTAATTTGAGCATACAAAAAGGTCATGGCGAAACAATTCTATTTGTTGAAGACGAAAGTGCCCTGTTGAGAATTGGAGAGATTATGCTTCAAGAATTGGGGTACGAAGTGCTTGTTGCAAATTCAACTAAGGAAGCCATCCGTCTCGCGGAGAAGTATATCAATGAAATTGATTTGTTGCTCACCGATATCATCATGCCGGGAATGAACGGCAAAGACCTGGCTAAGCATTTGCGAACTCTCAATGCCGACCTCAAAGTCCTGTTTATATCTGGCCATCCCGCAAATATTATTTCAGAGCAGGGGACGCTGGATGGGAATATTAATTTTCTGCAGAAACCATTTTTGATGAAAGAATTAGCTGCGAATCTCAGGGACTCCTTGGAAAAATGAGCATAATGATAAATCGTTCACTCTTGATTTAATAACACTAAATAATCGGAGTGAATTCCAGTGAAAATACTTGTGGTGGAAGATGAAAAGAAGGTCGCTCATTTTATTAAAAAGGGACTCAGTGAAGAAGGGTTTCAAGTTGATGTCGCTTATGATGGAGAGGGAGGTTTTAACCGGGCAGCCAATACAGCCTATGATTTGATTCTTCTTGATATGAGTTTACCTAAAAAGAATGGATTAACAATAATCGAGGAGCTGCGTACAAAGAATGTTGCGACACCGATCCTTTGTATGACTGCAAATGATACAGTTGAAGATATTGTGACGGGTCTAAATGCGGGTAGCGATGGGTATCTGATAAAACCTTTTGCATTTATTGAGCTACTTGCTCGTACACGGGCTTTGATCCGCCGCAGTTCCCAAACGGGTGACATTGAATTATGCTTTGCCGATCTGCGGCTTAATCGGGTTAGTCACAAGTTCTGGCGGGGCAAACAGGAAATTGCAATCACACCTCAAGAATATAGGTTGCTGGAATATTTTATGCGCAATCCAAATAAGGTCCTGACGAGAACTATGATTGCAGAAAATGCATGGGACTACACTTTTGATCCATTCAGCAATATTGTCGATGTCTATATTAACTTCCTGCGCAAAAAACTTGATCATCACGTTGGTAATAAATTGATTCATACCATCCGCGGAGTTGGTTATATTTTTAAAGAGAAGCTTTTATAAATAAGTGCATTCAGATATTTGTGTGGGGGGGGATTATTATCGTATTAACTAGGGAAATATTTCATGAAAATCCTACTCGTCGAAGCCGACGACCTATTGCGTTATGACCTTTTGAAGCTACTTCAAAAATCTGGTCACA
>JAMOPE010000060.1 GCA_027064785.1 Geobacteraceae bacterium | reverse complement strand
TATGTTTTTTTTACTGAAACTTACGTCTGTTTAGTGCTGCTAAAGGGTTGCTATTGAATTTGTTGTTGTTCGGGTTATCTGCTTGCACAGAATATATAGATAGTGCTATATGATTGCCGGTTGTTGAGTAACACGGTTTGATTGCTGCTTGAATGCAGTAAATTTCTTGAAACATCTCTTTATTTACAGGAGACAGTATGGCAGAGAACGCAAAACTCACAAGTGCTGAGCAAATTGTCATCAAATTTACCGGGGACTCCGGCGATGGCATGCAGCTTATTGGTAATCAGCTTACCGCTCTGGCAGCATTGGACGGTAACGATGTTAACTCCCTTCCCGATTATCCCTCGGAAATCCGTGCGCCTGCCGGTACTGTTGCAGGTATCTCCGGTTTCCAAATGTGTCTGGGTGATCACAAAATCTACACCGCAGGTGATGCCCCTGATGTCTTGGTTGCGTTCAACCCTGCAGCCTTGAAGCACAGCTCCAAGTTCGTCAAGGCTGGCGGTATTATTATTACCAACTCTGACTCTTTTACCGAAAAAGCGATGAAAAAGGTTGGCTACGAGAGCAATCCTCTCGAAGATGGTAGCCTCGCCGGTTATGACGTCAAAGCGATTCCCATGTTCACTCTGGTGCGTGAAGCGCTGGCCGATCTGGATATGCCAAATCCGGCGAAAGATCGCTGTAAAAACTTCTTTACCATGGGTGTTCTGTGCTGGCTGTTCAACAAGACTCCTCAATTGGTTCTTGACTTTATTCAGGAGAAATTCGGCCCGGAGGCTAAAAAGCCTAAATTGTTAATTGCTGAAGCAAACACTCGGGCATTTAAAGCCGGTCTGCATTTTGGTGAAACTACCATCATGTTCCAGGAGCGTTACGATCTTGGAGCTGCTCAGATTGAAAAAGGTCTCTACCGCAATATTACCGGTAACGATGCTACAGCAATTGCGATTGCTGCTGCCGGCGAAAAAGCGGGTCTCACTCCTTTTATCGGCTCTTATCCGATCACTCCAGCAACCGATATTCTTCATCTCGCCTCAGAATTCAAGGATGTTGGTTTAGTAACGATGCAGATGGAAGATGAGATTGCCGGTATTTGTAGTGCTATTGGTGCTTCTTATGCGGGTAACTTGGCATTTACCACGACTTCGGGGCCTGGTTTGGCACTGAAAACTGAAGCGGCAGGGATGGCTATTATTCTTGAGTTGCCTTTGGTTATCGTCAATGTCCAACGCGGTGGTCCTTCGACTGGCCTACCAACCAAAACTGAACAATCTGATCTTCTGCAGTCTATGTTTGGCCGCAATGGTGATAGCTATATGCCGATTATTGCAGCGAACAGTCCTGCTGACTGCTTCGATGCAACCTTCCAGGCCGCTAAAATTGCATTGAAATATCGGACCCCTGTTACTGTGTTGACTGATGGTTATATTGGTCAGGGGAGCTGTCCGTGGAAAGTACCTACCATGGATGAGTTAGAAGATTTGTCCCCTTATGTCAATTACTGGAACCCTGAAGAGCACCAAGGTGAAACCTACCAGCCCTATGCTCGCGATGCTGAGACATTAGCACGCGAAGTTGCTATCCCCGGAACAAAAGGGTGTCAGCACCGGATTGGTTCACTTGAGAAACAGGATATCACTGGTGCTGTTAGCCATGATCCGATGAACCACCAGAAAATGACCGAAATCCGTAAGGCTAAGGTTGATAATCTAGCCGCAGTTCTTCCTGAGGCCGAAATCAACGGTGCTGATTCTGGTAAGGTTTTGGTTATCAGTTGGGGTGGTACTTATGGTGCTGTTAAAGGTGCGGTTGATCGTTTGATTGAAGATGGTAAGTCGGTTTCTGGCGTTAACTTGCGTTGGGTCTGGCCATTCCCACCAAACCTGGCTGATATGATCAGCCGTTTTGAAAAAGTTCTGGCTCCTGAACTTAATATGGGTCAATTAAGCCTGCTGTTGCGTGCCAAGTTTTTAGTTGATGTCGAATCTCTGTGTAAGGTGCAAGGCGACCCCTTCCGTGAGTATGAAATTATCGACAAAGTCAACGAAATGTTAGGAGAATAAAAATCATGACAGATACTCAACTAACTAAAAAATATTTTGCTTCTGATGCTGAAGTGAAGTGGTGCCCCGGCTGTGGCGATTATGCCATCATGAATGCTGTTCGTAGCGGCATGGTTGCTGCTGGAAAGCCGCGTGATGAGGTAGCTATCATTTCAGGTATCGGTTGCTCCAGTCGCTTTCCTTACTACATGGAAACCTACGGCTTGCATACTATTCACGGTCGTGCAGCAGCGATTGCTTCAGGTACTAAAGTTGCCAATCCGGACTTGGACGTCTGGGTTATTTCAGGTGACGGTGATTCAACCGCTATTGGTGGTAACCACTTTATCCACGCGATTCGCCGTAATATCAATCTGAACTATGTTCTGATTAACAATAAGATCTATGGCCTGACTAAAGGTCAATACTCACCATGTTCTGAGATGGGACAGATCTCCAAGACCAGCCCCTACGGAGTTATTGACTATCCGATGGCTCCACTTAAGGTTGCTATGGGCCTTGGTGCAACATTTATTGCACGTGGCTTAGATGCAAAGATGAAGTTATCAGAAGAAATTTGTATCCGTGGAGCAAAGCACCAAGGTTTCAGCATGATGGAAATCTACGCTAACTGCGTTATTTATAATGATGGTGCGCATAAGAAACTGGTTGATAAAGAAACTGGTGATAATCATTGCATCGTATTGCGCAATGGCGAAAAAATGATTTTTGGTAACGAAGGACAGTTTTGCTTAGTGCAGGACGGTTTTGCACTTAAGACCGCTAATGTTGCCGATGTTGATGAAGCTGATATTCTGGTTCACGATGAAACAAATGCTGAGGTTGCTGCTCTTCTTGCTGGCATGGTTCCAGATAATGGTTTACCGATTGCTCTGGGAATTATCTATGCCATCGAAGATAAGAAACCCTACGATGATATGGTTCATGAGCAGGTTGAAGCTGTCAAAGAAAAGCGCGGCCGTACTATGGATCAAATTATGCGAGAAGGTCACACCTGGACTGTATAATTCGCCAGGCGTTACAATAATGTAGTATAATTGACCCCGGTTGCGTTGACAGCCGGGGTCTGTTTTTTTGTGAAACCTTTTTACGCGATGGAGAAAAAATGAAGAGAACTGTTATTGCAGTATTATTGTTAGCTCTGACCGTTGGTGTGGCCTATGCGACTGATAAGCCAGCGTCAAAGCTGGAAAAAGTCAGTTACGCAATCGGGATGAATATTGCGTCGAATATGTTGAATCAAAAGCTTGAGATTGACGCTGATCAGTTGGCTGCCGGTTTGAGGACAAAGCTGAAAGGCGAAGAAACTCTGCTGACTGATGTAGAAATGGCTGAGGTTCTGAACGCATTTCAACAGGAAATGCAGATGAAACAGATGGCTGAAGCTGCAGCAGCAGCTGCAAAAGCAGAAAAAGCCAATGCTGACTATCTTGCGACAAACGCTAAAAAAGAGGGTGTTGTGACTCTTGATAGCGGGCTGCAATATAAAGTGATCAAAGAGGGTAGCGGTGCAACCCCTAAAGTTGATTCAAAGGTCAAAGTCCATTATAAGGGAGCTTTGATGGACGGGACAGTTTTTGACAGCTCTTATGATCGTGGTGAGCCGGCAAGCTTTCCGGTGAATGGTGTGATTAAAGGCTGGACCGAGGCACTGCAATTGATGAAGGTCGGTTCTAAGTGGCAGTTGGTTATTCCTGCTGATCTTGCTTATGGTGAGCGCGGTGCACCACCGGCAATCCCTGCAAATGCGGTACTTGTTTTCGATGTTGAGCTACTGGAAATTTTATAATATTTCTACCAACTGACCCCCCACTGCTGAAAAGTGGCGGGGATCAGTTATCAACATCCGGAAGAAGCTGACTGAGGATAATCAATACAACGGTAATAAGCAGTAGGGCTTCAAACATGATAGATCTCCGTAAGGTTGTT
>JAMOPE010000059.1 GCA_027064785.1 Geobacteraceae bacterium | reverse complement strand
CTGATATTCAGTCGCTGAACGCCAGCATCTTTGAGCCCCTGTGCCATTTCGGGAAGCAGCACTCCGTTGGTTGTCAGCACCAGTTGCTTCAATCCCGGAATTTCGGTCAGTTCCGCCAGAAAATCGAGGATGCCGCGTCGCACCAGCGGTTCTCCACCGGTGACCCGAATTTTCTCAATCCCCAAGGCAACCGCCGCCCTGGCAATCAGCAGAAACTCTTCATAACTTAAGACATCGGCATGGAGACACTTATCGATCCCCGTTTCCGGCATACAATAGATACAACGCATATTGCAGCGATCGGTCACCGAAAGGCGCAGATAATTTATTTTACGTCCATGATTATCGGCAAGATACATCGATCCGATTCCTACTTAAAATCAACTGCCGGTTGATGGCATAAAACTCCCGCTGACGGTTCTATCACAAAGCAAACTCTTCGCGAGAGAGAATAAAATGAAATGACGTTCTACTCAATAAACATTCTTGAGAAGTTAACTGGTTTTTATCGCCAATATGAATCCCCCTCGAAATAACAATATATAGCGACATATACAGCAATTTTTCTAGTGTTATTTGTCGCGAATGGTAGCACATATTTTTCTTGTCGAAAAATAAAAAGCTGTTACAATTATTTCTGATGCGCAAAAATCACAAGGGGCCTCCGACCTCGCACAATTGAAAATCGGAAAACTCCCTCACGCTGATTTATGCCGAAACCAATATTCAAGGAGGATGAACTATGCAGAAACTGATTCGCATCGAACCATCGAAGTGTATCGGTTGCAAAACCTGTGAGATGGCTTGTTCGTTCAAGCACACCGGGGAATTTGCTCCCAGCCGTTCACGTATTTTCAACGAGGTCTTTCTTGATGAGGCCAAGTTTATCACTGTCACCTGTATGCAGTGTGATGATCCCTGGTGTGTCAAGGCGTGTCCCAAGTCGGCCATCAGTAAAGAGATGCCTTCGGGTGTTGTCGTTGTTGACAATGACCGTTGCGTCGGTTGCCGCACCTGTGTCAGTGCCTGTCCTTTCGGCATGATTAAATATGTTCCATCCCTCGGCATTGTCGATAAATGTGATCTTTGTGGTGGAGACTCACCCGAGTGCGTCGCCTTCTGTCCAACCCAGTGCCTGACGCTGGAAGAGGAGGACAAGCCGCTGCGGCAGAAAATGCTGCGTTTTGTTAACACCATGAAAGACGGGCAGATGGAGGTTTGATATGAGTAGATTTAATCTAAAGGGATGGCAAGGAAAACTGTTACGTGTTGACCTGACCGCCGGCACCTGCACCGATGAAGTCCTGAATGAACAATGGGCAAAGGAGTACCTTGGTGGCCGCGGTTTAGGGACCAAATACTTTACTGAAGAAGTTGCTGCGGATGTCGACCCCTTCTCAGCTGAGAATAAACTGATCTTGGCAACCGGACCACTGACCGGAACTTACGGTGCTGCCAACGGTCGCTACATGGTGATTACTAAATCACCGCTGACTGGAACCATTGCCAGTTCCAACTCCGGGGGATACTTCCCCTGTGAACTGCGCTATGCCGGTTACGATATGGTGATTTTTGAAGGGAAGGCCGAGTATCCTTCCTACCTGCAAATTCATAATGATAAAGCTCAGCTGGTGGGGGCCGTCCATCTCTGGGGTAAGTCAACCCACGAGACTGAAGATCTAATCCTGGCCGAATTCCATGGTGATGCCAAGGTTGCCTGTATCGGTCCGGCAGGTGAAAATCTGGTCAGCTTTGCCGCGATTATGAATGATAAACATCGCGCCGCCGGAAGAACCGGAATCGGTGCTGTTATGGGGAGTAAAAACCTCAAAGCAATAGCAGTGCGTGGTACCGGTGGGGTCAAGATCGCTGATCCGGTTGCCTACCGTGAAGCTGCCATCGAATCCTACGGAATGCTCAAGGCTAACCCCGTTTCAGGTCAAGGGCTTCCAGCCCTTGGGACTCCGGTTCTGGTCAATGTGATTAACCAGCTTGGTGCATTACCAACCAACAACTTTCAGAAAGATACCTTTGACGGAGCCGAAGCTATTTCGGGCGAAACTCTGGCTTCAACTTACCTGAAGCGGAACAAAGGGTGTATGGGTTGTGTTATCGGTTGTGGCCGGGTGACCGGGCTGGCGGGTTCCCGTTTTGGTGGTGATGGTGAAGGGCCCGAATATGAGACCCTCTTCTCATTGGGATCTGCCTGTGGTGTCAGCGATCTGGCTGCTATTACCAAGGCTAATTATATCTGTAACGAATATGGAATGGATACGATTACCGTCGGAACAACAGTCGCCTGCGCCATGGAAATGGCCGAAAAGGGAATCATCAGTGAAGAAGAGATTGGCATGCCGCTGAGTTTTGGTGACGCCGATGCAATGGTTAAATTAGTCGAAATGGCTGGTAAGCGGGAAGGTTTTGGCGAGAAACTGGCTATGGGTTCCTATCGCCTGGCTGAAAGTTTTGGTGTTCCGGAATTGTCAATGTCGGTGAAGAAACTTGAATTCCCTGCTTACGACGGTCGTGGTATCCAGGGAATCGGTCTGAATTATGCCACCAGTAATCGTGGTGCCTGTCATGTCCGTGGCTATATGATTTCGCCGGAAGTTCTTGGATTGCCGGAAAAACTGGATCCTCAGGTAACACAAGACAAAGCGGTCTGGACCAAGATCTTCCAGGATTTTACCGCAACGGTTGATTCTTCAGGGGTCTGTCTGTTCACGACGTTTGCTATCGGTGCCCCGCAGTTTGCTAATTTCCTCACTGCAGCCACCGGAGCTGAATTTACCGAAGCGACGGTCATGGAAATTGGTGAGCGGGTCTATAATATGGAGCGGGTTTTCAACCTGAAAGCAGGAGTTGGTGCCTCCCAGGATACAATGCCAAAACGGATTCTGGAAGAACCTATTTCTGACGGCCCACTTAAGGGCGAAGTAAACAAGTTGGGTGCAATGCTCCCTGAATACTATCAGGAGCGGGGTTGGAGCGCCGAAGGTATCCCGACTGACGAGAGACTTCAAACACTTGGACTCGCTTAGCACAGCAGTCATTCGTTAAAAGCATTCCGGGGACATGTACTTTGTTACGTGTCCCCAGAATCTTAACTCTCCAGGGGAAACTCTATGGCTGAATATTATGATTTTGTCATTATCGGCAACAGTGCTGCCGGACTGCAAGCATTAAGAATATTACGGCGACATGACCGGAACGTATCGATTGCACTGATTGATCGAGAGGATTGTCCTGCCTATTCCCGGGTTTTGACCCCTTATTACATCGGTGGCCATATTTCTCGTGAGGGGCTCGATATTGTCGATCTCGATTTTTATAAAAAATTGGCGGTGACAACGATCTTCGGCCAGGCTGTTGTCAGCATTGACCCTGAAAAGCACGTGCTGCAACTTGCTGATGAGCGACAGATTGATTTTGGTAAGCTGCTGATTGGAACCGGGGCCGAGGCACGTTCTCTCGCTGTATCGGCAGAAAAGTCGTGTGTCCTGCGTCATATTGCTGATGCCGAAAAACTGGTCAGGTTGTTGAAAACAGCAAAAAGCGTTACTGCCATCGGTGCTGGACTGGTCAGTTTGCCGCTGCTATCCCACGCTTCTGACGAGATGGAAAAACATCTGGTCGTTGGTTCGGGGCGGATTTTTAGTCGGGTTGTCGATGCCGATGCTGCTGAAATTATTGAAGAGAAATTGGCTGCTAAAGGGTTACAGATCCATAAGCGGGATGATATTGAAACAATCGAAGAGGGCGTACAGCTGCAACTTAAGTTGAAATCGGGACTGCAACTCAGCAGTGATCTGCTGATAGTCGGTAAAGGGGTTGTCCCCAATACTCAACTGGCCGTCGCTGCCGGACTTGATGTCAACGACGGGATTGTGATTAATCGCTATTGTCAGACCAGCCATCCCGATGTTTATGCTGCTGGTGACGCTGCTGAAGGTGCCGATTTTATCAGTGGTGAAAAGACTATTCAGGGGAACTGGATGACTGCTGTTGAACAGG